>CAZOOH010000018.1:0-18321 GCA_964581375.1 uncultured Muribaculaceae bacterium | reverse complement strand
ATGGGTAAAATTAAGAGAGGAAATCGCGAAATTATTATCAAATCAAAAACCGGAGAACAAAAAACATACTCTGTTCCACTAGCCAAACAAATTCTCGTTCAGGAAAACGACTATGTAAGAGCAGGTATGCCATTGTCAGATGGTGCCATCTCCCCTACCGATATACTTTCAATTCAAGGACCTACAAAAGTTCAGGAGTATATTGTAAATGAAATTCAAGAGGTGTACAGAATGCAAGGTGTTAAGATTAACGACAAACATTTTGAGATTATCGTACGTCAGATGATGAGGAAGGTTGAGATTGTAGATCCGGGTGATACCCGTTTCTTACCTGAACAACTTGTCGACAAATGGGATTTTATGCACGAAAATGATGACATCTATGACAAGAAGGTAGTAACAGACTCCGGAGACTCAAACGAGCTTAAACCGGGCCAAATTGTCACTGTACGCCGACTAAGAGAAGTAAACTCTCTACTGAAACGCAGAGACCTGAAACTTGTTTCGGCAAGAGATGCAAATCCGGCTACCGCAACTCAGATATTACAAGGTATTACAAGAGCAGCTCTACGTACCAACAGCTTCATGTCTGCCGCATCATTCCAGGAGACTACAAAAGTCTTAAGCGATGCAGCAATATTCGGCAAAGTTGATACATTAGAAGGTTTGAAGGAAAACGTTATTTGCGGACACCTAATTCCTGCTGGTACAGGCACAAAAGATTTTGAAAAGATCATTGTAGCCTCTCTCGACGATTACCTTAGAGTAAGTAATAGTGTTGTAAAACAATAATCTTACATATCATTTAACACTTTGAAAGAGGTTGGCCAAAATTGGTCAGCCTCTTTTTATTATTTACATCTTCATAAGAAATAACTTTTAACAAAAAAAGAAATTAGTTACTTGAATATCTGTCATTAAATTTTATCCTACATTTGTTAAATCAGCTCACAACACTAAAACAAGATATATAATAAGCAGATTCATATAATTAAGGGTATTAATAATAAAAAGAGGCTGCCTAAAAGACAGCCTCAATGTATTTATTTATGTTTCCTTTTCAGGATTTATAAACTTACGGTTTTACAACTCTTACGAATACATTCTTAACCAAAGTTTTGCCATAGTCATCAGTTACTGTAATAGTTACAGGAACGTCAACAGAAGCAACTGTTAAGATAGGATCATCATAGTTATAGTGTGAGCGAACTCTCCAGTCATATTGATAAGGAGTATTAAACGGCCATCCAGTAGAATGTGCGTAGATTTCTATATCAATTAAGCCTGCATTTGGACCAGAAGCGGCAACTGTGATAGCGTTTGAGTTAGCAAGTCTAACATCTGGGTTAGTGCTGTCAAAAGCATTGATAGTTGTTCCTAAGTAATCCTTCAAACTGTAAACTGCGTCAAAATATTTCCAAGTTGTGCTTCCATGAGTTACTGTCAAGAAATCATCAACACCTGCAGTTTGAGTAGCTACGATAGCACCTTGAGTAATCTCACTAAGAAGTTTAACTTGAATAGTTTCAACTAACTGAGGATTATTTGTATTTCCATAAGGATAAACATACAAGTTAACGTTAGTAGTAGCATCTACTTTAGCAGCAGTGTAAGGGAATACGTTGCTTGACAATACAGTTGAACCTTCTTTAAATGCATATGTATAGTTAGAAATTGGGAATGTACCAGCTACATAAGCATCTGTCATTGTATAATCAACGTGGTTATTGTTATTACCAAACAATGTAATCATTTGACCAGTCCAAAGTGGAGTTGGAATATGAGCTGCTTGAATATTTGCAATTACTGTAGGAAGAGTTGTAGGATTAGAAACAACTATGCTTACTGGAACCTTAAATGGAGTGTATAAGCTAGAAACTTCTGGTCTGTTGTCTGTAAATTCAATAGTCACTGTCGTGCCGGTAGTAGGAACAACATTTGCATTGGTGAAAGTAAAGGCAACATACTGAACATCAGCAACAAGTGTAGTAGGCGTAGTACCGTCAGCTTTGTAGAATGTAGCTGTAATACCTGCAGGAAGAGTAGAAGTTGTTAAACCAGTAGCTCTTGCTCTCCAAAGTTCAAGTTTTCTTTCACCATCAAGTGCAGTAAATAAAGTTGCAAGATTAATCTTAGCAGGGTTACTACCACCAATTGTGTATGAAGTAGAATAAGAAGGAACATTAGCCAATGTTAGAGGAGTATAGAACTTAACATTGAAAGTTTGAGCTGAATGTTTACCAGTAAAGTCAGCAGCTTTCAAAGTTACATTTGCAGTTCTGTAGCTGTTGATATCTTCACTTGTACCACCTTGAACAACAGAAATTGAAGAAGATGAAGTACTTGAAGTAATCAAACTAGTAATATTTGCATCAGAAGAGTTAATAACAGTTCCTAATTTGTAGAAATCAGCTGAAACAACACCTGTGAAGTTTGTTAACAAATCTTTAGTTGAAGGAATTTGAACATACAAAGGATTTGCTGTTGGAGCAGGAAGTAATTTTTGAGTAGCGTTTTGAACTTTTACTGAATATTGATATCCTGATACGATTGAACGACCACTCTTAGTTGCTCTGATTGCTAATTGCTTAGCAACTCCACCTGTTTGGTAAGAAGCAGCTAAATAAGAAGTAATATTTGCAGCTGTAGGATTCAAAGTTAAAGTATACAAACCATTGTCACCAGCAGCTGAGATTTGATCGAAACTACCTGTCCAACCTGCTGAAAGTGTTCCTTGGATAGCGATAGGATCACCTGAAGTAGTGATAATTTCGAAAGTGTAACCGGCTACAGTAGCGTTTGCAGGGTTAACAATCACAGGAACAGTTGCAGTACCTCTTAATAATTGGCCAATTGTTAGACCAGACCATGTTAATTCTGCAGGTGTTTGAGCTGGTGTTGAAGGAACGACCATTCCGTAGTTCAAAAGAACTGTAGGAGCTGAAACCGGAGAAACTAAACCAACGATGTCACTTACAAGAACTACGTCACTTGCAAGAGGAACTTCATAAAGAGTTGCAACTCCTGTAGTAGGATCTTTAACCCATACCATCAATCTTCTTGTTGTAGCGTTGTAAGCGATGTTTGGTACGTAGCAAGTTGTTTTAACTCCGTCAATGTAAAGGTAGTTATCAGTACCTAATGTAAGGTTTTGAGCAGTTACTTTTGCAAGCACAGGGTTGCCACCTACAAGAATTCTTGTTGCAGCTGCACCTTGAGAAGCAATAACAGTCCAGTAACCTTGAGCATCAATACCGATAATTGGTGTGAAACCAGTTGCACCTGTTGCACCTGTTGCACCGGTAGCGCCGGTAGCACCTGTTGCACCATTAGTGATGGTAATTGAAGTGTTGTCAGAGAAAGTAATAGTGTAACCGTTGGTTACAGTAGTTACAGTCTTAACAAGTTTACCTGCGTTGATTGCGGTTTGCAAAGACGTGATAGAAGCTTGAGCTGCAGCTATTTGAGCTTTTAGAGCGTCAATGTCTTCCGAAAAGTCTTTCGCGCAAGATTGAACGGTAAAAGATGCTACACTGATAAGTGCAACAATACCGAAGAATTTAAATTTACTTTTCATTTTTTAATTTTTAGTGAATATTTGGTTGAACATTACTTTAATTGTAGGTTATAGTGTTTTACCAAGTAACTACGCAAATATAAGTATATTTTTCTTCTCTCAAACAAAATTAAGTTGAAAAAAAATATTTTTTATCGCGTTGTTACAAATACAAATATATAAATTATTGATTTGATATAACTCCTATTAGCATATTATTTCACATTTTCTTAATCATTTCATTCTAACCGGTGCACCAAGCGGCACAAATGTAAGCGGGTTAAAACTCTTGGTAAGGAGCATAGCATCGGCAGTAGGTGATTTAACAATATCATTCAAAACAAAGTTATCGAAAGAATATGTACCTCCTGAAACTCGCATGATTTTCTTCACGGCAGCTTCTCGGGATGGTGCGCTATAATAAGGTATATTATTGATCATACAGCTGGTATTTTCGGCTCTCCAGGCACCGTAAGTATAATACATTGCGCCTTCATAAGTTGCAACACGTTCATATCCGCTCACCCCAATAAAATAATTCCATTTTACTGCCGTTTGTAATCCTGTAACATCGACATTCGCATTAAAACCCAGAGCATTCCAACTCTGATAAGAAGAAATATCGGCTGCAGGTATAGTTTTACCTGCATTTGCAGAGCTCACATATTCATCGGCTAAACCGGCCCAACCATGGCCTCCTGCTTCGTGATTAACGATTGCCGGATACTTCGTTACCGAACTACTTGCCGATTTGCTCACGGGACAAATTGCAACTGCTTTTCCGTCGCTCCACATAAAACATGTGCCTGCATATCGGTCTTGATTTAATATAAGTATGACAAGCATCGTTTTAAGTCTGTTAGCATCTACACCCGGAATTTTTTGTGCATATTCAAAAACTTTTGAAGAATTTGTAGATATACTTGATCCACCGGCAAAGTAACTTGAGAAACATGTCTGTTTTATAATTGATTTATCGGTTTGTGTTACTCCGCTTTCGGCAGAATAAGAGGCCATCTTGTATACTTTAAAATAATTTCGATAAGTTTTATAAGGTTCAACACTAAAGAATGCCTCAATTCCATTTGTCACATCGGTATCGTATAAACCTCCGAAAGTAAAATCTGGAGCGGTGTAACCATCTCCCAAAAAAAGAATTTCGCACGGAGCAATACCTTGTGTATTTGCCTGTGAAACAACATAATCACCATTCGAATACGCATTTGTTGCACCGGTAGTAAAATTAAAAGTTTGCGAGACAGTGTAATCATGAGAGTCGTATGAACTGACTTTCCAATAATACTTAGTATTAGGACTCAGATTTTTACTGAAAAACATTTGATTTCCGTTAACAGTAGTATCGCTCCAAGAGAGATTGTCTTTTGAGTACTGGAATTTATAAGATATTTGATCGCCATCGGCATCAGTTGCTGCTGTCCAGGAAAAAACGGGAATTGTACCAATGTTTGTTGTGTTATTTGCAGGGAATGAAAGCACAGGTGCTGTAGGCAGATTATTTTGAGCTCCTCTCTGGGTAATATTAATTATGGTATTAGTAGATGCATATGAAACAATAACACTTGCATTTCTTAATGAATTACCTGTATTTGCCTGAGCAGTAAGAATAAACTGGCCATTACCGACTCCTGTCATAGGTGTGGCAGTAATCCATGTTGCGTTAGCAGGTATTTGAACATCCCATTTAGTGTTGGATGTCACTATTACCGATTTACTCTCCTGGTCTTTTTGAAAACTTAGTTCACTTGTGTCGGTGGATAGAGTAGAATTTGTTTGAGTCACAGTAATAGTTTTAACAAGTTCTTTACAGGTAACTTTAACCGTCGCTGTTCTGCTTCCGGAAGTAAAATTATTGGCTGCTGTTATTGTAACACTTGCATCTCCGTTTCCGGTAGGAGTAGAGAAAGTAATCCAGGACTCAGTTGTGGAAACTGTCCAATTATTGTTTGAGGTAATTGAGAACGATGCTGTTCCCTGATAATTAGGTATATCTAGCGTTCCCACAGACAAGGTTAATGTTGCCGGAATCTCTTTCTCACAAGCTACTATTATAGCAAAAATAGCAAATAGTGTAAATTTCAATATTTTACGCATAAACGTATATTAGTTATTTATTTAATCGTCAGAATTATGATAATCATATTTCTTACGCAAATTTAAAAAGATATTAATGTTATTCAAAAAGTTTCATAACTTTGAGTCCAAATACATTTTTAATTTAATATTTATTAACCAAAACTTAGTTTAAATGAAAAAAATCAGATTACTTCTCGCCACACTTTTATTAGTGGCAGGGAATGTGCTCTCTGCACAGACTCTTCAAGTGACCGGGATCGTTACTGATGCGGCCGATAATTCTCCACTTGCGGGCGCTGCGGTAAAAATCAAAGGAACGGCAGCAGGAGTCAGTTGTGACGCATTCGGACGGTACACAATCAAAGCAAACCCAAACTCAACTCTGGAGATTTCATACATCGGTATGAAAACCATTGAAGTTGCGGTAAACGGCCGAAGTGTCATAAATATATCACTTGAATCAGACGCGGTTTTACTTCGCGAAACAGTCGTAATAGGTTATGGTACAGCAAAAAAACCTGGTAATGTAGTTGGATCAATTAGTTCTGTTACTTCGGAGAAAATCCAAAATAAACCTGTAGCAAACGTAATGGACGCTCTACAAGGACAGGTAGCAGGTCTTCAGATTTACACATCATCTGGTGAACCGTCTGCAACATCTTCTGTTAGATTAAGAGGTGTCGGTTCATTAACAGCTGGTAATACTCCTCTGTATGTTTTAGATGGAATTCCGGTTGAATCGGGATCAATTGTATCTTTAAACCAAAATGACTTTGAAAGCATTACTGTATTGAAAGATGCTTCTGCTACTTCAATCTACGGTTCTCGTGCTGCAAACGGTGTTATCTTTATAACTACTAAAAGAGGTCGTGTAGGTGAAGATGCAAAGGTTACTTTTAACGCATCTTACGGAGTTTCATCTCTTGCTAATAAAACATTCCTTTCCCCTATGAACAGCACTCAATTGCTGGCTCACCAATTGGAATATGGAATCATTACACCTGCAAGATGGCAAGAACTTACCGACAGTGGTGTTGACACAAAATGGGTTAATTACTTCTTTAACAACAATGCACCAACCAAACAGTCAGACATCTCTGTCAGAGGTGGAGGAGGAAGAACTACTTACTATGTTTCAGGAAGTTATATATTCCAAGAGGGTTCTTCAATTCGTTCAACATTTGAAAAATACACATTCCGTTCAAACATCGAATCTCAGGTTAAAAAATGGATGAGAATCGGCTTCAATGTTTCAGGAGGCTATGACATAAGAGAGAACAGTGGTTATACTTATCAAGGATCAAACAGCACTTCCGGTGGTATCTTCGGAACAATTCTGAGACAGCCTTATTACAATCCTTATGATTCAGAAGGAAAACCTGTAGATTACATACCTGGAGTAAATGCATACAGCCCATATTACTTGCTTGCAAAACAACCAAGTTCTGGTAATAATGCTCAGTTTAATCCTAATTTATTTGCTCAATTCACTCCTTTTAAAGGTTTTACATTGAGAACCCAAGCCGGTTTGGATGCATATGATTATCGTTCAACTAACAAAAGACTTCCTTCTTATGCAAATTCTTTGAATAATGGTCAAACTAATGAGACTTTTGCAAGAGGTGTTACTAGAACTATTACAAACACTGCCGAGTATAAATTCCTTGTTAAAAACAAACATGAATTGGTTGTTTTGGCGGGACACGAGGGTATTGACTATAATTATGATGCTTTTGGCGCAACTACTTCGGGACAAACTGACGACAGGCTTACTCTTCTTACAGCTGGTCCAACAAACGTTAACCCAACAAACTCAAAAGCAGCTTATGCTTACTTATCTTTCTTCTCTAGATTAAACTACAGTTTCGGCGATAAATATTTCGCAGACTTTTCTGTGAGAAATGACAAATCTTCAAGATTTGGTAAAATGAACAGAAGTGCTACATTCTTTGCCGGCGGTTTTATGTGGAATGCTAAAAAAGAGAACTTCCTAAAAGACGTGAAGTTCATAGACAAACTGAATGTTAAAGCAAGTATCGGTACCACAGGTAACTCAAGTATCGGCAACTATGATCACTTAGCTACAGTTGGAACAAACCAATATAATACAGCCGGTGGTTGGGTTTTAAGTACAGCCGGCAACCCTGAACTCGGATGGGAAAAACAGATGCTTACAAACATTGGTTTCAATGGTGAGTTTTTTGACAGACTAAGAGTAGAACTTGACTACTACATTAAAGTTACTGAGAATATGTTAATGTCAGTTCCAACCCCTTATACTTCGGGTTTCTCTTCAATTATGGCTAACGTTGGTACAATGCAAAACAAAGGTATTGACCTGACTTTAGGATTTGATATTATCAAAACTAAAGATACTTACTTTGGCTTTAATACTACTTTCAACTACAACAAAAACAAAATCACCAAACTATTTTATGATTTAAATGAGTGGGTAGTTCCAAATACAGGTGTTGGTTATGTTGTAGGAAAAGCTGTTGAATTCTACTATCCTGTATTTGCAGGAGTTGACCCTGCTGACGGAAAACAAATGTGGTATCTCCCTAAATCTACAGAAACTACAAAAACTTTCAATGCCAGCGCACTTCAACAAATGACAGGCAAACCTAGATATGCTCCATATTCAGGAGGTTTCTCTTTGAATTTCTCTTGGAAAGGTATTGGATTGGCTGCTGACTTCTCTTATGTACTTGGAAAATATATTGTTAATAACGACCGTTATTTCAATGAAAACCCTTATAACTTCAGAGGTTACAACCAATCAACTGCTGTTTTAAAATCTTGGAAAAAAGTTGGTGATATCACAGACTTCCCTAAATATGGCGAGGTACTTCAATTTGACACTCACCTACTTGAAAATGCTTCTTTCATCAGGATGAAAAACTTAACCGCATCATACACATTTCCTAAAGTATTTTTCGGAATGAAGAATCCTTTTGACAACTTAAGAGTAAATATTACCGGCAGAAATCTTTGGACATATACAAAATACAAAGGTGCTGACCCTGAGATTGACTCTAACTTAACTTATGGTGCTTACCCTAACTCAAAACAACTGAGTATCGGTTTACAATTAGTTTTTTAATTTAACCTTAATTACTTGAAAATTATGTCAAAAAATAAATTAATTTACACTTTTATTGCTCTGCTGATATTGGTCAGTTCTTGTAGTCTCGATAAGTATCCTGCAAGTGCGATAGAGCAAACTCAAGCCTTCAGTACGCTGAAGGATGCAACGACTCTTAGAAATGGGTTATATAACCTTTTAAGAGCATCTTCAGGCGGACAATTCATATATATAACCGATTATCAATCTGACCTGCTTCACGCCACTCTTGACTACGGTAACAGAGGTGGTATTATTTACAGATGGGAGTTCCTTGACAGCGATTATAACCTGAGAGATATGTGGCAAATCAATTATCAATTGATTTCAAACATCAATAATTTCCTTGACAATGTAGATAAAATTAAGACAACGTCATCTGCCGATGCAGCTACCCTTACAAATTACATCGGAGAGGCTTACCTTATGAGGGCTCTAGCTTATCATCGTTTAGTTATAAGATTCGCTAAGGATTATGAACCATCTACCGCAGAAGCCAATTTAGGCCTTCCTTTGGTGTTGCACTACGCTCCAAATGATAAACCATCAAGGGCAACTTTGAAACAAACCTATGATCAGATTGTTTCTGACTTGGCTCAAGCAAAATTAAAACTTACAACAGTTGGTGCTGCAAATTCATATTATCTTACTGCCGACGCTGTTACAGCATTAGAAGCCAGAGTTGCATTATATATGCATGATTGGACAACCGCTGTGACAAAAGCTAATACTATTATTGCAAATTATCCGCTTATCGATAATTCTACTGCTTTTGAAACAATGTGGAAAAATGATACAGGTTCAGAAATTATTATGAAGACCTTTATGTCTACAAATGAACTTGCTGGTCAAATGAACGTGTATATTAACTACAGTACCGGAAGTTTGAAAAACATTCCTGACTTTGTTCCTGAACAATGGGTTGTTAATCTGTATGCAAGTAATGATATAAGAAAATCATCATACTTAGTACAAGCTCCTATAGTTATTCAGTCTCAAACTTATACTACAGCTTATATGATTAATAAATATCAGGGCAATCCGTCTTTGTTCACAACTGCTATAAGTAACTATTATCAAATGATTAAACTTTTCCGCTCTGCCGAAGCTCACTTAATTAAGGCGGAAGCTGCTTACAGAAATAATCAACCAGATGTTGCTGTTGCAGCTCTCAATGTTCTCAGGAACAAAAGAGGTCTTGCAAGTTTATCTACTTCATTGACAGGAGCTCCTCTTTTCTCAGCAATTAAAGAAGAGAGAACAAGAGAGATGCTTTGTGAAGGAACAAGACTTGATGACCTTAAGAGATGGGGAGATGGTTTCTCAAGAGGTCCTGCACAATTCTCTGCAATGGTTCTTACAGGTTCCACTACTGAGAGCTTAACTGTTGCTGCATCTGACATGAGATTTGTATGGGAAATCCCAGCAAATGATTTAACAACTAATAAAAACTTGGTTAAAAACTGGCAATAGTATTAATCAAATAAATACTCAAAAGGGTGCCATTTTATGACACCCTTTTTTGTTGTATTTTTTGTATCCAATTATAAAACATTAAAAGATCCATATATAATATTCAACATCTATAACCCCGCTGTTTTAGTAAAGTTTGTACCGGACCCATTGAGGAACATTGAAAATAAAAATCAAAATTTGGTCTAGAATATAGTATATAAAAAAGGGCAGCTTTATCAAAAGCTGCCCGAATTTTTATTAAAAACTTTAAAGAATATTTTAAAGTACAGTAGTTATTGTATAATAGTCAGGATATGTTCCGAAACTACCTGCAGCGACTCTCCATGTAATAGGGAATGTAAATGTCTTAGTTGTAGCGTTGTATGTACAAGCTCCAAAATAAGCAGATATCATACCGTATGTAGAATCAACGTAACCGGTTTTAACTACCTTATATGCTCCACTGGTTGTTCCAATAATACCGATTGCAGATGCTTTGTCCCATGTAAAGGTTAAATCATAGCCGGTAAATCCCCAACAAGCTTTTAATCTGTATACTTTAGTCATTGGAGAATATTCGAGAGTTAATGGCCATGTTGTGTAACTATAAAGTTCAAAAGAATCTGTAAATGTACCATTTGCATAAGGTGCAAAATCCTCTTTTAAAACATTTAGTTCAATACGTGGAAAGACAGTTTGTGCATTGTATGGTTTTGTCTCTTGACCATCGATTGCAATTGCCAAGTGGTATGATTTCATAAGAACCATATCAGCCACGGTTATTGTAAGATTTTTTTGAGATTCACCGACTGCAAAAGAAATTTCTGAAGGTACAGTAAAAATTCCTCCGTTAGAGTCTTCTGTTGTTAATTTTACTGTTTGAGCAGATGTTGTTTTTTCTCTTTTAACTACTACGTTAAAGTTAGTGGCCGAAAGTCCTAAAACAACACTTGAAGCATTTGTAGATGCGAAATAAACGTTTGCACTGTTTGGATTAGTTACAGGGGCAGGTTCCTGCACAAATTTGTCTTCGCAAGATGTAGTAGCTACCAGTACAACCGATAATAATGCCAACAATATGCTAAATCTATATTTATATATTTGTTTCATATAATTTTATCTTTTAATAATTATTAATACTGTACTAGAAAACAACAACTCCGTCTGTCAAACCTGCACCGTTTCCGGAAATTGGTTGTGTACCTCCGTTATTGTTTGCCGATAGTGGAATACCTCTGTTATTATTGGTCTCTTTTTGAGGAATACGGAGTAATAAGAATCCGTCATTAGAAGCAATGTTGAATTTAAATGCATCAGGAAAGTTTGATGTAACACCACTGGTGAAACGAACAACATTTTTGCCTAATCTCATAATGTCTGACATAGCAAAACCTTCTCCCCAAAGTTCGATACGACGTTGTAGCCATACCTCATCCTGGAATGCAGCAGCAGTTGTTGCAACTGAAGTATATGAAGGGTTTCTGTATGTTTTAACGAAATCTTCCAAAATTTGTTTCCCAGCAGCAACTGTAGTAGCCATAGCTGTAGCTTCTGCTTTTATGAGAATCATCTCTTCAACCCTCATAATACACCAGTCACCTGCGTTAATATTGTTTCCTATGAAACCATATTGTCCGAACTTAATGTTTGTATATGGGATAAAAGGTAACTTAACATCAGTTATAGAAAGTGGAGCTACTGCATTACCTGTAACGCCATTCCAAGTTACTGTTGCAAGGTTTGGTGATTGTAGATTTGCATCTACCCACCATCCTTTACGAACGTCAGTTGAAGGAATTTTATCAAACAAAAGTCTGTTAATTGATTTGTAGCAACCTACAGCAGCAGAATATGAATCTCCTGAGAATGAACCTAGAACAGAAGGCCATGAAGGATATGCATCCGGCATGTTTGTAGGAGTAATAATAATAGCCCACATCCAGTTCTGGTCAGTTGCATCAATAAATGCTGGTTTAGAAACCTGTGCTCTTGTATAAGGAGTGTATCCACTCATTGCGGCAGTAGCATCTGCAGCTGCGGCAGACCAGTTTTCCATATATAAGTTTGCGCGTGCACGGAGGCCGTATGCAACTTTTTGATCAATCTCAGATTTATTTGCTCTTACATATCCTGCAAGACCTACAATAGCAGCATCCAAATCATCCATAATTAACTTATAAACATCTTTAAGCGCAGCTCTAGGATTGTTTGAAGGGTCGCCCTCCATATTTTCGGTAATAATCGGAACAGATGGATCATTCTCATGTCCTTTATATTTAAACTGATAGTAAGGTACTAAAGATAAAAAGTCAAAGGCACGAACGGCTCTTGCCTGAGCTTGATATATCTTAAGTTTAGCATCAGTTGTTTCAGGAGGGATAGTTGCTAAAATATCATTAGCAAGTTTCAACTGATTATAAAATACAGCCCAACGCATGTATGGATTAGCATAAGTGTCGGTACGATCTTCATAACTGCTGCTCACTGAGAACCAGTTGTAGTTACCGTTATCACCTACCATATCGGGGCCATTTAAATCCTGAGATAAACAAACTGTAGGATAACCTGCATCGTCATCTCTTGAAGAAGCTGACCCGTAAACGCAATATTGTTTACCGATAATCGAGAACATACCGTTCACATCGGCAGCAAGTCTTTGAGGAAGTGCGGCAACTACTTCTTGCTTTTGATCGGCTGTAAATAGACCGTCTTCAGGCTTAGTGTTGAGATCGACACAAGAAGAAAGAATGATTCCTCCTAAGGCTAAAATATATATTTTTCTTAATAATTTCATAATTATAAATTATTTAGGTTAAACTAAAATGAAACTGTAATACCACCGGTGATTGTACGAAGAGCTGAGTAACTGTAGTTACCGGAAGTTGTTGAGCTACCTAATCCTAATGATTGGCGAGGGTCAAGACCTTTACGTGCAGATATAATTCCCAGGTTATCGCCTGAAACATAAATACGAACACTAGATAATTTAATCGCTTTAAGTGTACTCTTAGGAAGTGTATATCCTAACATTACACTGTTGAAACTCAAATAATCTGAACTTGTAAGGAATCTTGAAGATTGTTTTTGATATGAGTTAATTGATGCGTCAAGTCTTGGAATAGTTGCAGAAGGATTTTGAGGAGTCCATGCTTTTAAAATATCCATTGACCAGTTTTGACCTGCGTTATCACCCATATGCATTAATGCCTCATAAGAACCATCATACAATTTACCACCTAACTGATAAGAGAATTGGAATGATAAATCAAATCCATAAGCATTAACTGTGGTACCAAAACCACCATATACTTTGGCAAGAGTACTTCCTAAGTCAGATTGTTTAGCAACTGCATAATCATCTGTAGTTGTCATGTCACCATTATCCGGATCAACATAGTAAAGAGCTTTACCTGTAACTTGATCTACACCTGCATATTTACGAAGGTAAGAGTTATAAAGTGATCCTCCAATATTGTAGATATAATAAGACCCTTTAATACCACCGCTGGCTTTTGGAGTTTCTGCCAAATCGGTAATTGTATTTTTGTAGTGTGTTGCATTAAAGTTAGCAGTCCACTGAATATTTTTACTTCTAAGTATTGTACCGTTAATATCAAGTTCAACACCATCGTTAACGATTGAACCAACGTTCATAGGAATAGATGAGTAACCCAATGAAACAGGAACCGGTTGGTTATACAGCAAGTCTACAGTTTTACGATTGAAATACTCAACTGAACCGTTTAATCTGCTGCCAAATAATTCAAAATCTAAACCTGCGTTAAGGTTGAAAGAAGTCTCCCATGTAATGTTTTTATTTCCTTTATAAGAGAATGAAACTGAATAATCACCATTACTGTTAGAAACAGAGAATTGATCGATATAAGCATAATAGTTACCAAGATTATCATTACCTTGGATACCATAACTGGCTTTTAATTTCAACAAATCAATCCATTTAATTCCACTCATAAACTTCTCTTTTGAAATAAGCCATGCACCGCCGAAGCTGCCGAAGTCACCCCAACGATTATCCGGATGGAAACGAGAAGAGGCATCTCTACGATATGATCCGCTTAAGAAATATTTCTCATTGAAATCATACTGAACACGTGCAAGGAAACCTTTGGTTGCATAAGTATCGGTACTTGAATATACATTAGGAGGAGTTTGAATTGCATTGCTCAATTCACCAATATATGGATTATAAAGTTTTGTATTTGATCCACCTAAATTTTGCAATTTAAGATTATAGGATTCATAACCTGCTAATATGTCAATATTGTGATATTCACCAAGTTTCTTTTTGTATGTCAACAAGTATTGTTGGTTAACACCAAATTCACGATAATGGCTAACTGAAACAGCACCTTCACTACCTACTGATCCACCATAGAATTGATTGTACAAGTTACTTGCTCTTTGATTACGAACGTTAGCTCCGATATTTGCAGTAATTTGCATTCCTTCAAATGGAGTAATTGTTCCAAACCATTTACTGTTAATAACATCGGTATATGCGTTGTATTTATCCAACTTCAAAGTTATAGCCGGATTTGAAAGCGCCATAAATGAACGAGTAAAGTTTGTAGAAGAACCACCAAAGTCATAAACTGTAATTCCCCTGTTGTCTACTTTAATAGATCCGTCTGCATTACGTACATACATAGGATATATTGGAGCAATCATGTTTGTAATATAGAACAAGTTTGCAGATGAACCCCATGAAGTTTGGCTTGACGGTGATTTTGAATCATAATAAGTGTAAGCAACGTTAGCTCCTACTTTTAACCACTCTTTTGCTTGATAATCTGCTTTAATACGAGTTGTAAAACGAGTAAAACCAGAACCGGAAACGATACCTGAATCATCCAAGTATCCCGATGACATATAGAGATTCAATTTATCGGTTGAACCTGCAACCGACATATTATACTCTTTACGAAGATTTCCTTTATTAAAAATCTCAGCATACCAATCATCAGGTTGATAGTAGTATGTTCCGTCTGTATAACCTAATGTAGCATTAGGGTTAAGTCTGAAGTTAGTTCCTATAAGCTTTTCACCTGAAGGAACGGTATATACCAAATAACCGAGACCACCTTGTGATGCATTTAAGAGAGTAGCATCTGCATAAGCATAAGAGGCAGATGCGCTTGAACCGTTATATGCTTTTGCATTATATAAACCTCTGTAGAAGGTTTCGTAATACATTGCAGGGTCGGTCATAACATTGTAATTCGGAATAGCTCTTGAGTTGTTACCGAATTTTGCATCGAAAGTAACAATAGCATCTTTTGAATTAGCTTTTTTTGTTGTAATCAGAACAACTCCATTTGCACCACGTGCTCCATAAATTGCACTTGCTGCAGCATCTTTCAAAATTGTCATGCTCTCAATATCCTGAGGATTGATTGCAGATATTGTTCCATCATAAGGAACACCGTCCACAACATACAAAGGAGAGTTACTTGCACTCATTGAGCCGATACCACGAATTCTGATTGTTGAAGAAGAACCAGGTTGTCCGCTGTTGCTTGTGATTTGAACACCGGCAACTTGTCCTGCCAACGCATTTGTTACGTTAGATACAGAACGTTGTGAAATCTTTTCAGATTTAATGGTCGAAGCTGATCCTGTGAATGAAGATTTTTTAGCTGTACCATAGGCAACAACCATTACCTCTTCCAGATTTACAACGTCAAGTGACATTGTAGCATCAATAACTGTTCTACCATTAACACCGACTTCCAGTTTTATGTATCCAATGTTACTGAACACCAGAACTCCGTTTGGTGGTGTACTGATTGAATACTTTCCCTGTAAATCTGTTGCCACTCCTGTTGTAGTGCCTTTTAATGCAACAGTCACAAACGGTACCGGTTCACCGGTACTTGCGTCTTTAACAGTTCCTGTAACCCGAATATTCTGAGCATTTAACAACACAGAAGAAACTACGAGCGACAATACTGTAAAAAGTAGTTTAAATTTTTTCATTTAAAAAAAGTTTAGGTTAATATTTATCTAATGAGAATGTGAAGTCTTTCCCAATGTATCTACAAATATAAGCAATATATTTTAAAAAAATCCCGGATTTAGGAAAATCCGGGATACAAATTGTTACAAAAATCTTACGATTTAACAGAGACCCTGTTCAAGGAATGCTTGGGCAACCTTCATAAAACCGGCTATATTTGCACCATTTACATAGTTAACATATCCGTCAGATTGTTTTCCGTATTTAACACAGGCTGCGTGAATGCTCTCCATAATCTGCTTAAGTTTGTTATCTACCTCTTCGGCAGTCCAACTTATGTGCATTGCATTTTGAGTCATTTCAAGACCTGAAACGGCTACTCCGCCTGCATTTACAGCTTTACCCGGAGCATATAAAATTTTTGCTTTAACAAATTCTGCGATAGCTTCTGGTGTACATCCCATATTTGAGATTTCGCCAACACATTTAACACCGTTTGCAATTAATTTGCGGGCATCATCACCGTTTAATTCATTTTGGAAAGCACAAGGCAGAGCAACATCTACTTTAACCTCCCAAGATTTTTTGCCAGCATAAAATTTTGCTTCAGGGAATTTTTTTGCATAAGGTTCAACAACATCATTGTTAGTTGCGCGAAGTTCGAGAAGATAATTAATCTTTTCGGCATCCATACCTTTTTCATCAATGATAAGGCCGTCAGGTCCTGAAAGTGCAATAACTTTTGCTCCCAATTCAGTAGCTTTTAAAGCTGCTCCCCATGCAACGTTACCAAAACCGGAAACAGATACTGTCATACCTTTAATGTCCATTCCTTTTGTGTGTAACATATGTTGTACAAAGTAAACACCACCGAAACCGGTAGCTTCGGGACGGATTAGAGAACCTCCCCAAGTGCTTCCTTTTCCTGTAAGAACACCTGTGTTTTCACGAGCCAATTTTTTGTACCAGCCGTACATGTAGCCGATTTCACGTCCACCGACTCCTATATCGCCTGCAGGTACATCTGTATCGGGTCCGATGTTTCTCCAAAGTTCAGTAATGAATGCTTGGCAAAAACGCATAATTTCGGAATCTGATTTACCTTTTGGATCAAAATCCGAACCTCCTTTTGCACCACCCATAGGAAGTGTAGTAAGAGCATTTTTGAATGTTTGCTCGAAACCAAGGAACTTTAATATTGAAGGAGTTACCGAAGGATGGAATCTGAATCCGCCTTTATAAGGGCCGATTGCATTGTTGAACTGAACACGATAACCAAGATTGGTATGAACCTCTCCCTTATCGTCTTGCCATGTAACGCGGAATGTAAAGATTCTGTCAGGCTCAACGATTCTTTCTACGATTTTAGCCTTTTCAAATTCGGGATGTTGATTATAAACTTCCTCGATTGATTCAAGTACTTCATGTACTGCTTGAAGATACTCTTTTTCGTGGCCGTACTTTCTTTCCAAAGTGGCCATAATATTTGCAACTTTCATAAATTGTGAATTATAGTTATATAATTAGTGAGTTTCTATTTTACCTCCCAGGTAGCTCCGCTTTTAAGGAGATCGTCCATACATTTAATTTTTGCCTTGGCCCTTACTTCAATTACTTGATCTCTGACATTATCGTCATAAGTAACATCTTTAACTCTGCGTATAACCCCCAGAGCTACAGGATATTCCGGATATTTCATATCTATAAGCATTGAATGAAGCCCGGGATTTTCTAATTCTGCATCATGAACCATCAAATCTTTTTCGGTGATTCCATTTTCGCCTAGTTTAACAACTTTAATTTTCATTCCTTCAAGCATAAGACCTTTGTCTTTGTTTTTGCCGAAAATCATAGGCTGGCCATGTCTTAAAATAATGGTTTTATCTTCTCTGGTCTCTTTATCGGTAATATTTGAATGTGTTTTATCGTTGAATATAACACAATTAACAAGCATTTCCGTTACCGATGTACCATCATGTTTGGCCATTTCGACCATTATCTCTGAAGTAAGTTTTAATTCTACATCCAAACTTCGGGCATAGAAAGTTCCTCTTGAACCTAGAACTAATGCTCCAGGATTGAACGGATGCTCAACTGTACCGTAAGGTGAAGTTT
>CAZOOH010000017.1:0-18497 GCA_964581375.1 uncultured Muribaculaceae bacterium | reverse complement strand
GGTGAGTTCATGCTTTTTGATTTTGCCCTCAAGGTAATCGCCGACATTCGCACAGAGAACAATACCATATTGAGTACGCCCCTCCATAGTTTGAGCATACACATAATAGAGCTCTTTACTGTCCTGAACCAGCCATCCGTTGTTTTGCCAAAGTTTAAAGTTCTCAACCGCTTTGTCGTATGCTTGTTGAGAGTGTTCGTCAATTATCGGATCAAAATCGATTTCCGGTTTAATAATATGCAAAAGCGACTTCTCACCCGCTTCTGCCTTCGCCTCTACAGAGTTCAATACATCGTAGGGACGGGAAGCCACATCGGCCACAATGGCTTTAGGTGGCCTTAATGCCGCAAAGGGCTTTACTTTAACCATATAATACTATTTGTTTACCTGAAAAGTTGTATCGCCGGTGGCGAAAAATTTAACAATTTGGTTTGCAGATGCAAGCCCCGCGTTAATGTTTGCTTCGGCTGTCTCTGCTCCCATTTTTTTAGGAGAAGCGAAAACTCTTGTACCGAATTTCTCGTTAAGTTCTGCCTGATTGTCGGCAGCTATATCGGTAATATATTTGAAATCCGGTCTCTCTTCCATTACTTTAACCAGTTCTGCTTCATTAATTACCTCTTTACGGGCAGTGTTAACAAGACAGCCTCCCTTTGGCATTTTCGAAAGCAATTCGTAGCCAATCGAACCCTTTGTTTGAGCATTTGCAGGAATATGGAGAGATATAAACTGGCATGAAGAGTACAGCTCCTCTACACTCGAAGCTATTTTGATTTCGGTGTCGCCCACCTTATCGGGAGTAACGAAAGGGTCAAAAATCATAACACTCATTCCAAAACCTTTTGCCAACGGAGCAACAAGCCTTCCCACATTTCCGAATGCATGAATTCCTACTGTTTTACCTTTCAGCTCGGAGCCGGTGCCTGGTGTAAAGCAGTTGCGGGACATGAAAATCATCATTCCGATTGCAAGTTCCGCAACGGCGTTTGAGTTTTGCCCTGGTGTGTTCATTGCAACAATTCCCTTCTCGGTGCAAGCTGCCAGGTCGATATTATCGTACCCGGCGCCGGCTCTCACTACAATTTTCAGTTTTGGAGCCTTTTCCACAACCTCTTTTGTTATTTTGTCGGAGCGAATAATTATTGCATCAACATCGTTCACAGCAGCATACAGTTCCTCTGCGGCAGTATATTTTTCCAGAAGGGCCAGTTCGTGACCGGCACTCTCTACAATTTTTCTTATTCCGTCAACCGCTGCCTTTGCAAACGGTTTGTCGGTAGCAACCAATACTTTCATGGTTATGCGTTTAGTTTTTCAAATTCTTTCATACAATCGACAAGAGCTTGTACGCTCTCAACCGGGCAAGCATTGTATACAGATGCGCGGAATCCTCCGACAGAGCGGTGTCCTTTAATCCCCACCATTCCTCTCTCTTTTGCAAATGCCATAAATGCATCCTCTTTGTCCTGGTAACCATCTGCCATTACAAAGCAGATGTTCATGATAGAGCGATCTTCGGCTTCAGCAGTTCCTTTGAACATTTTGTTACGGTCAATCTCTCCGTAAAGTAAAGCAGCTTTGTCTTCGTTAATTTTATTGATAACCTTAAGACCGCCAAGGTTCTTTAACCATCTGAGAGTCTCATTCATAACAAATATCGAGAATACCGGAGGGGTATTATACATAGAGTCGTTTTCGATATGAATTTTATAGTCCAGCATAGATGGAAGGTATCTTGTAACTTTACCCAAAATATCTTCGCGAATAATCACGAATGTAACACCGGCAGGACCTACATTTTTTTGAGCTCCGCCGTAGATCATTGCATATTTGCTTACATCAACGGGACGGCTCATAATATCGGACGACATATCGGCAACCAGATTAACCGGAGAGTCCATATCGTACTTAATCTCTGTTCCGTAAATTGTATTGTTTGTTGTAATGTGGAAGTAGTCAAGATCTTCGGGAATTACAAATCCTTTTGGAATGTAACTGTAGTTTTTGTCGGCAGATGATGCTACGTTAATTGCGTTTCCGATTCCTTTGGCCTCTTTCAAAGCCTTTTTTGCCCATACGCCTGTGTCAAGGTATCCGGCTTTGGTTTCGAGCAGATTCATTGCTAACATAAGAAACTGGAGACTTGCACCACCTCCCAGGAAAAGAATTTTATATCCTTGAGGAATATTCAATAATTCTGTCCATAATGTACGGCACTCCTCCATAACAGCTTCCCACTCTTTCGAACGGTGTGAGACTTCAATTACTCCCATTCCGGTTCCTTTAAAGTCTTTAATTGCCTCAATAGCGGCCTCTTTTGCAGGATTTGGTAATATACAAGGACCTGCGTTAAAATTGTGAGCTAATTTCATGGTATTATGATTTGGATGTATTTAATGGTTATTTGTTACAAAGTTATGTAAAAAATCAATAATTACTTATAATTTTTAAGTTTTTATTATCTGTAATCTTTTCACAGTAGTGGCAAAGAAGCTGGATTTCGGGATCGGTGGCAAGAGTAGTAAAGAGTGTGGCTACGGGCTGATGATTGGTTATGCACATGGGATTCATGCACTTAACTATGCCTTTTATAGTCTGTGGGACAGATAGAACCCTTTTTTCGACTACCTCAAAATTGTTAATAATATTAATTTTTGCTTGTGGCGCTATAAGGGCAATTTTATTTATTTCATCGTCGCGGAAATAGGTATCTGCGATTTTAATTATTGCCTTCTTACCGAGAAGTTTGCTGTCCAGATTAGTCCCGAATGTAATTTGTTTGTCTATTGTGCTCAGTTTAAGGATGTCAATTACCTTAAAAAGTTGTTCTGCCGGAATATGGTCCAGAACTGTTCCGTTTTTGATTGCGCTTACTTTAAGATGTTTTTCCATTTTATGAGCTTTTTTAAATTTCTTTTCCCAACAGGTATGCGATAATTGCCATTCTTGTATAAACGCCGTTCCTTGCCTGATCGAAGTAATATGCGTGTTTGCTGGAATCGACATCGGTCGAAATCTCGTTCACTCGCGGAAGCGGGTGCAGAATTCGCATATTTGGTTTGCAACCTTCGAGCATTGAGGCGTTTAAACTATAGATGTTTTTAACTCTTTCATATTCAATCGGGTCAAGGAATCTCTCTTGCTGCACTCTTGTCATATATAAGATATCTGCCTCATTGAGAAACTCTTGCAGCTCTGTAGTCTCTTTGTACGGTATTCCAAGTTTGTGCAGATAATTTTTGTATTCGCCGGGCATTTTGAGTTCGTCGGGAGCGGTAAATCTGAATTCCGGATTAAAGTGCGACATTGCCTGGAGGAGTGAGTGAACAGTCCTTCCGTATTTAAGGTCGCCGGTCATATTTATATTGAGTCCATCCAGTTTTCCCTGAGTTTTATATATCGAATAGAGGTCGAGCAGGGTTTGTGAAGGATGTTGGTTAGCACCGTCGCCTGCATTTATGACAGGTACTCTTGATACCTCCGAAGCAAACCGGGCACTACCCTCCAGAGGGTGCCTCATAACGATAAGGTCGGCATAGTTTGCCACCATTTTTATTGTGTCATTCAGCGTTTCGCCCTTACTGACGCTCGTGTTGTCGGCATCGGAGAAGCCGATTACTCTGGCCCCAAGCCTGTTGGCGGCCGTCTCAAAGCTCAGTCTGGTACGGGTGGATGGTTCAAAAAAAATGCAGGCGACAACCTTCCCTTTAAGAATTGTCTGAAACGGATTCTCCTCGAATTTTGCTGCCATATCGAGAATACGGAGCATCTCCTCTTTTGAGAAATCGTGAATGGAAATTAGACTTTTAGACATAAACGGATATATTTATTTTGTTAAGAGCTTCAATTGTGTTATTTGAATCTCTTAAGCGTATTTTATATTTTATTGTACAAATATTATCGTATGATTGCTCTGTAATTTCGGCTGCAAAGTCTTTAAGTATCTTCATTACAGCACTTAGTTGTTCAAACGGGAAGGTTATATTCAAGGTCGTCATCGCTCTCTTTTCGCAGATACCGGCGTTGGCTATGGCATCTGCAGCAGCAGTTTTATACGCCTTTATAAGCCCGGGTACACCCAGTTTAACTCCTCCGAAGTAGCGGACTACAACTATTAATATATCACTTAATTCGTTTGAAAGTATCTGCCCGTAAATAGGTTTCCCTGCTGTAGAGGAGGGTTCCCCATCGTCGTTGATTCTCCATTTAAACCGATCCTGTATGCGTAACAATGGTGCCTTGCGCTGTAATGCTCTTTTCTGAGCTTTGAAACCAAATCTTTTATTTGATCTTCGTCCGAAACGGGATATGCAAATGCCAAAAATTTACTGCCACTCTCTCTGTAAATACCCAAAGATTCTTTTGTTATTGATTTATAGGTATCTGTGGCTGTTTCGGTTTTCATTACCCATATTTTCGTGTTGGTAAAATTACCCCATTTTACTAATTTTGCAAAATGTACACGAAACTTTTTATCAACGACTTTGTAACACTCGGAAATCTTATCAATCCTGCGTTTTGCAAGAGAAATGATTATTCTTTGGTGCAGTCTGTTTTTGACGATTCATACAAATTGAATCCTTTCTTTACTGAGTCTATGCAGAAAACTGCATTGGAGGCAATTTGTACGCAATTTCTTTCGGAACAAGCTCTACAATTATGGTTGGAACCTGTTTTGCCGAAGATTCGGGAGAGAGAGACCGAAGTAGCTGTTATAATGGCCGGTAATATACCTCTTGTAGGGTTTCATGATCTTCTTTCGGTTTTGGCGTGCGGGTTTAAAGCTGAGGTAAAACTCTCATCAAAAGACAAATATCTGCCTGAGGCTGTAATTGAAACTCTTTTCAAAATAAATCCATATTGGAGGTCCAGAATTTCTGTTGTGCCTGCAATTAGCGATAATCCTTATGCTGTAATCGCTGCCGGTTCTGACGACTCGATTGCTGCAATCTCAAAAAGGTACATAAATTCTGCTCTCTTGTTAAGAGGAAGTAGAAGTTCTGTTGCAATTCTTTCAGGAGGTGAAAGCGACACTGAAATCGGGTCTCTTGGAATTGATATTTTCTCTTATTTCGGGTTGGGTTGCAGGAGTGTCTCTACTCTGTTTGTTCCTCTCGACTTTGATTTAAATAGATTGGTAATTAATTTTGAAAAATTCAAAGATGTTTTACTGCTAAATGATTCTTATGCAGCTTCTTATAAGCAAAAAAGGGCTCTTCTTACAATTAACGGGATTGAATTTTTTGACGGTGGTTTTTTCCTTTTATCGAATTTCGAAAAATTTCCTCCTCCATTGTCATGTATTAATCTTTTAAGGTACTCAGACATTTCCGAAGTAGCCGATTTTTTGGATACTTACAAGGATTCAATTCAAGCTGTTTGTTCGGCAGATCTTATCCCGAATAGTGTGAAATTTGGGCAGATGCAGTATCCGTCGCTTCGGGATTATGCCGACTCTGTTGATACTTTAGATTTTCTTTTAAAAGATTTTTAGTAGTATCTTTGTACAAACTAATTCAGATATGCTGTACAGATACAAAGCTTCAATTACCGGTAACAAGATTTTTATGAGAGAGTACGAGGCGCTTAGTGATACTTCACTTTATGCTTTTCATCTTTTTCTGCAGAACGATCTTGGGTTTGCTCCCGACCAGCTTGTACTCTTCAGAGGTATAAAAGATTCATCTGCCGTTAAGAGTCAGTATGGTCTTTTTGATTTGGGCGACGGGTCTATGGACTCTGTTAAATTATCTGATTTACTTAAGAAAGGTGAGACTTCTCTTCATTATGTATACGATATCAGAAATAACAGGCATCTGATATTAGAGTTTCTTTCAAAAGATGAAGAGAGTTACAGAGGCTCTTTCCCCAGAATGATTTTGGAAAGAGGTAAAAATCCTGAACAATTTTCTGATAGATACGATGATTTCGAATCATTGTCAGATTTGCCCGAATCAGGGGAAATTATTGATGATGAGGAGCTCCCCGAAGGTGAAGAGACTCTTTAATGAATAAGAAAAAAAAATTAATCATAATTACCGGCCCGACAGCTTCGGGTAAAAGCGATCTTGCAATCGATTTTGCTCATAGATATAAATCACCGATCGTATCTTGCGACTCCCGCCAAATTTATAAAGAGCTCCTGATTGGCACCGCTCCTCCGACTCCTGAACAACTTGCCGAGATTAAGCATTATTTTATTTTTTCTCACTCAATTTTCGATCATTATACCGCAGGTAAATATGAACTTGAGGCGCTCTCTTTGTTAAATGAGCTCTTTGAAAATCATAATACACTCATAATGGCCGGTGGTTCGGGGCTTTACATTGATGCTTTGTGTAAAGGTATTGATGATTTTCCTGCAACCGATCTAGTGTTGAGAAAAGACTTGTGTGAGAGATTAAAAGAGGAGGGGTTGGAAAAGTTGCGTTTGGAGCTTGAATCTCTCGACCCGGAGAGCTATAATATTATCGATAAAGCAAATCCGCAAAGAGTAATAAGGGCTCTTGAGGTGTGCATTGCCACTGGGAAAAAGTTCTCTTCATTCAAAACGGCATCTGCAAAAAAGAGAGACTTTGAGATTGAATATGTCGTTACCGATATTTCCAGGGATGCTCTGTATGACAGGATTAACAAACGTGTAGACAAAATGATGGAAAACGGATTGTTAAAAGAGGCTCAATCATTGTACGAACACAAAGATTTGACGGCTCTGAAAACCGTAGGATATAAAGAGTTGTTTGATTTTATTGATGGAAAGTTCTCTTTGGATGAGGCTGTCAATATGATAAAGCAAGATACTCGCAGATACGCAAAGCGTCAGGTTACATGGTGTAAGAAATATCTTTAGGAGAATTGGAATAACTATTTAAAACAGAGAGGCCGGCAAAATTTAATTTTGTCGGCCTCTTCATTTTTATTAGAACGGCAAATCATCTTCGCCGTCGTCGGAGATTTCAAAAGGACCGGGATCAGCGGCTGTCTGAGCCGATGTACCTGCAGTAACTCTCTCAATCCTCCATGCTCTGATATCGGAGTACCATCTTTCATTAAATTCTCTTGATTCCAGGTTGAAAGATATTTTTAAAACATCTCCCTCATTGAAACCTTCGAACTCTTTTACTTTGTCGATGCCCCAGACATTCATGCATACTTTCTTGGGATAAGATTCCTGAGTCTCTATCACAAACTCTTGTTTGCTCCAGATACCTCGTGAATTGGTCCCGCTGACAACTGCAAGTTTCTTTATTAATTTTCCTGTTATCTCCAGACTCATAACTATTTTTTAACAGGTGCTGCAGGAGTTGTTGCAGGAGCTGCTTTTGCAGGGAATACGTCCAATACTTCTACTTCAAAAATCAGAGTTGAGTTAGGAGTAAGTTTTGCACTCATTTGTTGTGCACCGTAACCTAATTCAGCAGGGATAAACAATTTGATTTTACCGCCTTTACCAACTAGTTTAAGACCCTCTTTCCAACCTGGAATAACGTTTCCGACAGGGAATTTAGCAGGAGTTTTGCCTATGCTTGAATCAAACTCGGTACCGTCGATAAGAGTTCCTCTGTAGTGAACTTCAATTGTGTCAATGTCGTTAGGTTTAACGCCTGTACCTTCGTTTCTCAAAATGTATTGTAAACCGCTTGCAGTTACTTTTACACTGTCTTTAGTTTTGTTTGTTTCAAGAAATGCTTTTCCTTTAACAAGGTTTTCTGCAGCAACGATTTCTGATCTTTTTTTCAAGAAGTTTTGGATAATCGGACCGGCTTTAAGTTGATCAATCATCAATTTCTCTTTACCGCTCAATACCTCTTTCATTGCGCTTTGAACTTTTTTCATGTCGATTTCGCCGAAATTGGCCTCTTTGATCATGAATCCTAAAGTAACACCTACTGCATAACTTACAGAGTCGATATCTGCTTTAGTGATTGTTGTTGTTGGAGTTTGGCCTTCAGCAGTGGCTGCAGGTTTTTTTTCGCCGCAAGAAGCGATTAAAATTGCCGAAATGGCAAGTGCTGATAGAACTTTAATTGTTTTCATTTTAAATATTTAATTGGTTTTATTTGTTTTCGATATTCTTGTTTTTTTTGTATCGGTTGTTATGTAAAGTGCTGTTATTCCTATAATTGCCGCAGTAAAAGAGGCAAATAATATTGCTGTTTTTCCTGAGTCAATTAATTTTTGGTCATAAAACGCTAAGTTATCTATAAAAATTGACATTGTAAAACCGATTCCCGCAATTATTCCGATTGAAGCGATTTGTGACCATGATACTCCTTTTGGAAGTTCTGCAAGCTTCAATTTATATGCCAATATTGTGAGCCCTAAAATACCTAGTGGCTTGCCCAATACTAATCCAAAAAAGATTCCATTTGCCAATGATGATATTTCGCCGGTAAATGATGTCGCATTTATCTGCACACCTGCATTGGAGAGTGCAAAAACAGGAAGAATTAAAAATGTAACCCAAGGATGTATAGTGTGCTCTAGTTTTGTCATAAGGCTCTTCTCTCCTTTTTTTGTCGAGAATGGAATAAACATAGCCATTATAACACCGGCAAGAGTTGCATGTATGCCCGAAAATAGAATTATAAACCAGAGAACAATTCCCAGAATTAAATAAACTACGGGAGAACTCAATCTTGCTCGATTTGCCAAAAAAGCAATGAAAATAATTACTGCAGCAATCATTAAGAGAGTAAAATCCGGTGAGTGAGTAGGGTAGAAAACAGCTAGCACTATAATTGCCCCAAGATCGTCAACTATGGCAAGAGCAGTTAAAAAAACTTTCAGTTGTAGTGGAACTCTTTTACCCAAAAGTGTTATAACTCCGATTGAAAAAGCAATATCGGTTGCCATGGGTATTCCCCATCCGTTTTGAGCAGAATTCCCATTATTGAAATATATATAAATAAGTGCCGGAAGCAGCATCCCTCCAATGGCTCCGAAAATTGGCAATGAAGCTTGTTTTAATGAAGAGAGCTCACCTGACATAACTTCACGTTTAATCTCCATACCTACAAGGAAAAAGAAGATTGCCATAAGACCATCATTTATCCAATGAATCAGGTCCATTTCAATTTTATAGTCGGCAAAGGAGAATGAGAGTTTTTGATGCCAGATGTTATGTAAATGACTGAGAGAAGGAGCGTTGGCGATAAAAATTGCAACTATGGCAAAAATCATCAAAACAACTCCGCCGGAAGCCTCATTTTTAAAAAAGTGATTAAATATATTTAAAGGGTCTTTATCTTTTTTAAAAATCATCTTTTAGACTTATTTAACTTTGTATAGATACACAATTTATACAACAATCTGGCTCCTACGTTTGCATCCCATTCACTATCTTCCGAAGGAGCAACTTCGCATAAATCGAATCCTATAATTTTTTTGCATGAGAGAGCGAGCGAGTAAAGCAGATAGTCAAGTTTGTTGTATGAGAGACCTCCCGGTACCGGAGTCCCGGTTCCCGGGCAGTATTCGGGCGACAAGCCGTCGATATCCAGGCTGATATATACATTTTCCGGAAGACTGGCAATAATTTCGTCGCACTGTTTTTTCCATGTTTTACCTTCAAACTCATTCTTTGAGAGCTCTTTGTCGGTAAAACACCTGATGCGGGGATTATTATTTATGTAATCGGACTCCTCCTGGCAATAATCCCTTACGGCTACCTGCGTAAGCTGTGCAACTTGCTGTACTTCGGTAAGGGCATTATACATAATAGATGCATGAGAGTATTTGAAACCCTCGTATCCAATTCTAAGATCGGCGTGAGCATCAATATGCAATATACCGAACTCGTCATATTTTTCGCCTACAGCTTTAAAATGTCCCAGAGGAACACTGTGATCTCCACCGACTACAGCTGTTAATTTACCTTTTGAAATAAGGTCTTTGGCTGCATTGTAAACATATTCATTAAGTTCTTGCGATGCCGCATTTACAGTATCCAATTCGTGACTAAGCTCTTTTGCAGATGCACCTTTTTCCAGTTTTTCTATAACCGATTCGGCAACTTTACGACTCTTCTTATTTAGTTTTCCGATTTTTTCGGATATAGGTAAGGTTCCAATTTTGACTTCCCATGCTTTTTCCAGCGAGGAATCAAAGAGATCTACCTGAAGCGAGGCTTCGATTATTGCTTCGGGTCCTTTGTGAGTGCCCTCTCCATAAGATGTTGTTACGTCCCAGGGAACAGAGATTAATGCAATTTCGGAATCCTCCAATTTATAAGGAAGTGCAAAGTAGTTACCATTTGCAACTCCGGGATCATTTGGGTTAAAACTTGTCATACTATTCCTTCTTGTATAATTTCATGTTTGTGTAATTCCATTCATTTGTGGCAAAAATTTTGCTTACAAATATTTCACTTTTGCCTATAACAATTAACACGTACTCTTTGTTATATAAAAAATCATTTCTTTATACTTAATTTTTTTATAGATCTATTCCTTTAAATTATCAATTCCAGCCGCCTCTTTTCCAACGATATCTAAGAGGCATGAGTGAAAAATATTAAAAAAAATGTCCATAAAAATTTTGTAACGAGAAAACAATTCAATAACTTAGAGCAACAAAGGTAATATAAAAAATGAGTTTAACTTCCGACATACTTCACGACAAACTTAAATTCTATTTTGGATTCGATGCATTTAAAGGGCAGCAGGAAGAGATTATCCAACATCTGCTTTCCGGCAACGATGCCTTTGTTTTAATGCCTACAGGCGGAGGTAAATCGCTTTGTTATCAGTTACCTGCACTTTTGATGGATGGTACTGCTGTCATTATTTCTCCTTTGATTGCTTTAATGAAAAACCAGGTAGATGCCATTAGAGGGTTTGTAGAGGAGCAAGATGGTCTTGCACATTTTTTAAACTCATCTCTCAATAAAGCACAGGCAACCGAGGTGCGAGAGCATCTGATTTCGGGTAAAACGAAATTACTCTATGTTGCTCCTGAGTCTTTGACAAAAGAGGAGAATATAAATCTGCTTAAACAAATAAAAATCTCTTTTTTCGCCGTTGACGAAGCACATTGTATCTCTGAATGGGGGCACGATTTTCGTCCTGAATATCGCCGGATTCAACCTATTGTAAAAGAGATAGGCAAGGCTCCGATTATTGCATTAACTGCAACTGCAACGCCTAAGGTACAATACGATATCCAACGTAATTTGGGAATGCTTAAGGCAAGGGTGTTTAAAACATCTTTTAATCGTCCGAATCTTTACTATGAGATTCGTTCAAAGGTAAATGTCGACAAAGAGATTCTTAAATTTATAAAGAATAATGAGGGAAAGTCGGGTATAATTTATTGTCTAAGCCGTAAAAAGGTAGAAGACGTTGCCGAATTTCTCTCTATTAATGGAGTAAAGGCTCTTCCTTACCACGCCGGTTTGGATGCCAATACAAGAGCTGCAAATCAGGATAAATTCCTTATGGAAGATGTTGATGTTATTGTAGCAACGATTGCTTTTGGAATGGGAATTGATAAACCGGATGTGCGCTTTGTTATTCATCACGATATTCCAAAGAGTCTTGAGGGTTATTATCAGGAGACCGGGCGCTCGGGAAGGGATGGTGGCGAAGGGCAATGTATAACATTTTACTCTCACAAAGACATTGAAAAACTTGAAAAGTTTATGCACGGTAAGCCGGTTTCCGAACATGAAATCGGAAAACAACTTATCAGTGAAACTGTTGCATATGCCGAATCAAGTTTATGCCGCAGGAAATCGTTAATGAATTATTTCGGAGAAGAGTATATTCCCGATAATTGCGGAAGCTGCGACAACTGTCTCTACCCTAAAAAGACTTTTGACGGTACCGAGGATATGCTTACTGTTCTTGAGCTTATTGCCGATATGAAAGAGGAGTTTAAGACCGACCATATTGCAAATATTTTGGCCGGAGTATATAACTCAATTATAAAATCCTATAATCACGATGAATTACCGCTGTTCGGCGTTGGTAAAGAGCAGGGAGTCCGTTATTGGACTGCAATTGTGAGACAAGCTCTGATTTTGCATTTTCTGGAAAAAGATATTGAGAGATACGGTGTTATTTCCTGCACACAAAAGGGGCTCGACTTTCTTAAGAATCCTTTCAAAGTTATGCTTACCGAAGACAGAGAATTTGACAGTGAAGAGGATGATGAAGAGAGCACAACTTCGGCAGCAGCTCAACGGGGCGGAGGCGGAGGCGATACTGTTTTGCTATCTATGTTAAAAGATTTAAGGCACAGCATGTCTAAGAAGTTAAACCTTCCGGGTTATGTTATATTTCAGGATACGACTTTGGAAGATATGACTATTATGTATCCGATTACTCTTGACGATCTTAAAAAATGTCAGGGTGTAGGAGAGGGAAAGGCTGTTAAATTCGGAAAGGAGTTTGTAGCATTAATTTCAAGATACGTTACCGAGAATGATATTCAAAGACCTGACGATTTTGTTGTTAAGACTGCTGCAAACAAGTCCTTGAATAAAGTATACATTATCAGCAATATAGATAAGCGCGTTCCTCTCGATGAAATAGCCGATGCCAAAGGTATGGAGATGGATGACATACTTACTGAGATTGAATCTATAGTTAATGCCGGAACAAAAATAAATATCGACTACTTTATCAAACAGACTGTCGATGAAGATAAGATTGACGATATTTATAGTTATTTCAGAGAAGAGGCATCTTCCGATTCTCTTCAGGAGGCAATTTCCGAACTCGGCAGAGGTTATACTGAGGAGGAGATTCGTCTTATAAGAATCAAGTTTATGAGCGAACTAGGAAATTGATATTAATCTGCTTAAAACTATCCGCAATAGTAGTATTTTTTTACCAGCTCTTCCATTTTCGCGGGGCTCTCTTCGGCCTCTTTTCTTGTATTGGTGTCGTTATACGATTTTAGTTTAGCTATAACACCGTCAATAAGAGCATGAGAGAATGGATTGTTTTTTGATCCGTCGGCTCCAGTTTCAAACATACTCCTGTTGGCCTCCAGTTCTAGCGCTGATTCATAGCATGATGCAGGAAGCTTTTTTAGAAGTAAACGTTTGTCTTCATGACTTGCATCATGTATATTTATATCAATAAATGTTTTATTAGCAACCTCAAGTGAGTCGGCAGATGTCAGGCCAATTCTTGCCGCAGTAACAATACCTGCCATCATCAAATATATATCTGCCGAACCGTCAGCCGAACGAATCTCTACTGTTTGACGATCTATCCCTGCATTCCAACCAAGCGGCACTCTTATAAGAGCAGAACGATTTCGGTTTCCCCAGCAAATTTCGGTAGGGGCTTCTTGATGCGGAACCAGTCGGAAATATGAAGAAGGATTGGTGTTGCCGAAAGCTGTTAATGCTCCTGCACATTTTATATAACCTGCAATAACTTTTTTTGCAGTGTCCGACAGATTGCCATTTTCCAGCATTAGCGGTTTGCCGTTTTTCATAACTCTTGTATGGAAGTGCAGTCCGCTGCCTGCTTTACCTTTTGTTATTTTGGGTGCAAAAGTTAAATCGACATTATGTTTGTCGGCAAGCGTTCTGAGAATCCATTTTGCCATAACAAGCTGATCGGCAGCGCTGATTACAGGCCATGGAAGGAACTCAATCTCATTTTGTTCGTAGAATTTACCGTTAAGTTCAAAATTTCCTACTTCGCAGTGGGCATATTTAATTTTACCTCCAACTTTTGAAATCATGTCAACTGCTTCGCAACGAAATTGCTCAAATTTTGCAAATGGGGTAGATTCGTGATATCCTTTTTGATTTTCGGCATTGAACAGTTTTCCGGAACCTGCAACAATATAGAATTCAAGTTCTCCCATTGCCTCAAATTCACAACCTGTAGCCGATTCAAAATCTTTTACGGCTTTTTTGAGAGTATATTCCGGTGAACTCTCAAGTGGATTGCCATCTGCACCATAATACGAACATAGGAGTCCCAGCGTAGGAATTGAAGCAAACGGATCGAGATAGGCAGTCGAAAAACGAGGTATTACATATAAATCGCTTGAACCCGCTTCTACAAAAGGAAACAGGCTTGAACCATCAACTCTTTCGCCGCTGGTGAGTATCGTATTCAGATACTCACGGTCGGTAACCGGGAAGTTGAGCGTTTTTAATCGGCCGTCGTATGCTGTGTATCGAAAATTGAGAATTTTAATGTTGTTTTTTTGGACATATTTAATGATGTCCTCTTTGGTAAAATTTTCTGATCTTTTATTCAGACTACGTTCCAAAGGATTTACCGAATCGATGGATTTGAACCACATAAATTATAATATATTATTAAATCTATTCTATATTTGAGAAAATGTTTGCGAAGATACAAATATTATTATAATATGTAATCATTAGAGATAAGATTATTTTTTTGGTAAATTTGCATCCCTTATGAATCGAAAAATAGTTATAATAATATCTGTATCAATCCTGGCAGTGCTCACATTTGCAGGGATTTATATTTATCATAGAATAAAAGTGAAGGCTGCATCGTCTCAAGAGAGCCAAATTAAAGAGCAGCGTATAAAGGCAGATTGGTTTAAGGCTGTACCTATCGATGCCGTTGCAATAAGTTGCTTTACCGATTTAAATGATATTGAGGAGATGTTTCTGAATGAATCTTCTCCTTTAAATCGTTATTTAGATAAGAATACAGTAATTTTTGAATTCGTACATACCCTCCTTGTAAATAATCAGGATAAAAATTTTGCTCCCGTAATCTCGTTGCACTATTCGGCTAAAAACGATCTTTCTTTGTTGTTTACAATTTCCGTCGACTCATCTTTTAATGCTGCTAAGCTATTAAATAATAATAGTATAGAGTTCACAAAGAGAAGCTTTTCCGGTGCCGACTTATATGAATCAGGCGAGATTTCTTGCGCTTACTTTGACGGATTCTTTATCTGCTCATCCTCTAAGATTCTGCTGGAATCTTCAGTACGACATCTTGCGTCAACTACTTCAATATTAGATAACAGGGACTTTAGAAGCACACTCAATAAATGTCTTCATTATAAGAATGTGCACATATTCAACAATATGCAGAGCGGAAAACTCTTTTCGGGTTTGTTCTCAAGGGAGATGTTGCCTTACAACGATTTTTTGATGAATTTCAGCTCCTGGATTGCTGTGGAAGGAAGGGAAGTAAGAAGTGGAGCCGTTGAATTTAAGGGGAATCTTTACAGTATGAAGGGTGTAGGGAATTTTTCTTCTGTTTTTAAAGGAGTTGTGGCAGATGAATTCGAGGCCGCAAAAATACTACCCTATAATACTATTGCAGTACTTTCAATCAGTTGTGAAAATTTTGACAGCTATCTCTCAAATGAACACCACTTTTTAAGCTATTACAAAAGACTCGATTCCCTCGAATTTTCTCTGCAAAAAAAATTGTTTTTGAAGTACAAAAAGAGCGAAGTTACTGCCGCGTTAATTCCGTTAAAAACAGGAAATGAATGGATTACCTTAATCAGAAGTCGTAATAAGGGAAATATCAAAAATGAAAACAGCAGAGAATCTTTAGGGATGCTTTTTGGAACAATTTTCACAAATCAGTCCGAAGATAAGAGTTCAAATTTGAATCTCTGGAATATTTACGGTTCGGAAGAGGCTATTAATAGGTTAATTAATATTAAAGAGAGTGACAGCACTTTCAGGATGTTTCTTAAAGATAATAAAATGTTATCTTATGTTGTCAATGAAGGAGCAATTGTTACGGCAATATTAAATAATTACTTTGACAGTAATATTATTCCTTTTTTATTTAATAAAAGAGTATCTGATTCGATTTATGGCAAAAGAGTTGCAGGCATGATGGGAGAATCGGCTATATTACAGATTTTCCCGGGAGAAGATTCTCCTGAAGCAACTCTTACATTCGTTTCACGAAAATAAATTATATTTGTTACAAGTATGGAACTTTTTTTGACCATAATTCTCGGTATATTCCTCTTCTTCTGGGTACTTTCTAAAATACTCCCTTTTTTGCTTACCCGCTGGGTAAAGAAAAAGTTCGGAGCTTTTGGTGCAGGCAATAATTTTAATTATGAACAGGAGAGAGGCCGTGAAGGTGATGTTCATATTGATCACGTAGGCAAACAGGAGAAAGTTGTCGATAAGAATGTTGGTGAATATGTTGACTTTGAAGAAGAAAAAAATAAATAATGAAATTATTTCTAAGAATCCTTGCTTACGCAAAACCTTACGGTAAATATTGGCCGACTTACCTTTTACTCTCTCTGTTCTCTGTAATATTCGGAGTAATAAATTATGCACTTTTCGGCCCATTGTTGGTAGTGTTGTTTCAACCGCAAGATGTTGCCCAACAGGTAGTCTTCCCGTCATTTTCATTTTCGCCGGAATATTTTAAAGGTATTTTCAATTACTATCTTTCAAAGACAATATCGGGTGATGGTCTTTTTGACGGTTTGATATTTGTCTGCATAATTCTGATTTCTACTACATTCTTCTCGAATTTAACAAGATACCTCTCTCAGAGAATTATTGTTAAAATGAAGACTAATCTTATGCGTAATATTCGGGGTGCCCTTTATGATAAGATTTCCAGACTTCAGATAGGGTATTTCCATAACAAGAAAAAGGGAGATATCCTTTCGAGTATATCGAACGATGTAAATGAGGTACAAAACAGTGTTGCCAGCAGTTTTCACATTATGTTCAGAGATCCTCTGCTGGTAATTGGTTTCTTGGCTGCTCTGTTCTATATGTCTCCCAAACTAACTCTTATTACCCTATTGACTTTGCCCTTGTCGGCTTTGGTAATTGGAAGGTTAAGCCGTAGTCTCAAAAGAGGTGCTACAGATACTCAGACTCTTATGGGGCAGATTATCAGTAATTTTGAGGAGTCTATTTCCGGTGCCAGGATAATAAAGGCATTTAATGCACAAAATTATGTGCGCGAAAAATTTGATAAACTTAACGAAAAGCATCGTCGTTCTAGCAGAAGAATGTTCAATAAACAAGAGCTTGCGTCTCCAATGTCGGAATTTTTGGGAGTGACAGTTGCAGCAGGTGTACTTTTTTATGGTGGGTATCTGCAAATTAAGGGTCAATTGGGTATGTCTTGGCCCGATTTTGTTGTTTATCTCGGATATTACTGGAGGGTTTTAGAGCCTGCTAAAGCCATAACCAATGCATATGCCAACATTCAGAGAGGTTTAGCTTCGGGTGAGAGAATTTTTGCTATTTTGGATGTTGAACAATCTATTAAAAAAGATCCTAACGCTGTATCTATTAAGGAATTCAAAGATTCAATTTCATTTGAGAATGTAAATTTCGCATATGAATCGGAACCTGTTTTGAAGGATATTAATTTTGAAATTAAAAAAGGGAAGATGATTGCTCTGGTTGGGCCTTCGGGTGCGGGTAAGTCTACTGTAGCCGATCTTATTCCCAGATTCTATGATATCAACTCCGGCTCAATTAAATTGGATGGAACAGATATTCGTAAATATCAACCGAAAGAGCTTATTGGCTTAATGGGTATTGTAACTCAAGAGGCTATTCTTTTTAACGATAGTGTATACAACAACATAAGATTCGGTATGGAGAGTGTTACCGAAGAGGATATTATAAATGCAGCTAAGATCGCTAATGCTCACGAGTTTATTGTGCAGATGGAGAGTGGATACGAAACAAATATCGGAGACAGGGGGGCTAAACTTTCGGGTGGACAACGTCAGAGATTGGCAATAGCCCGTGCTGTTCTTAAAAATCCTCCGATTCTTATCTTGGATGAGGCAACATCTGCACTCGATACTGAGAGTGAAAGACTCGTTCAGGAGGCTCTTACGAATTTGATGAAGAACAGAACTTCTGTTGTTATTGCACATCGTTTATCGACGATTCAGCATGCCGATGAAATTATTGTCCTTAAAAGCGGTGCAATAATAGAACGCGGAACCCATCAGGAATTGATTTCAAATAAGGGATTATACTCTCATTTGTGTGAACTGCAAACTTTTGCTTAAAATATAATAATGGAAAATTCTGTTAATAAACTGCTTGAAAGCAGTTTTAGGGCGAATTGGGATTATCCTGCTCTCTCTAATTATCAGGGAGTTACTCTGCACTACAGAGATGTAGCGAGAAAGATCGAAAAGCTGCATATAATGTATGAATTGTGCGGATTGAACGTTGGCGACAAAATCTCAATCTGCTCAAAGAATCAGGCACATTGGGGCGTAACTTTTTTGTCGGCTTTAACTTATGGCGCAGTCGCAGTTCCGATATTGCACGAATTCAAACCCGGAAATATTCATCATATTGTTAATCATTCGGAATCAAGAATTCTTTTTGTAGAAGAGTCTATTTGGGAGCAGCTAAACGGTGCCGAGATGGGAGGTCTTGAGGCTGTTATTAATTTGGCAGATTTCTCATTGTATTACTCAAAAAACAGTGAGATTGTAGATGCAAGAGAGCATTTGAACGAACTTTTCGGAAAGAAATATCCTAAAAATTTCCGTCCTGAACA
>CAZOOH010000016.1:0-18514 GCA_964581375.1 uncultured Muribaculaceae bacterium | reverse complement strand
TTCAAATTCGGGAACAGTAAAAACAATTGAATTTACTTCAACATCATAAGTTCCTGCAGGAATAGAAAAGTCAGCAGGTCTTTCCCCATATTTACCGTTGTAAATACTTGACCCCAAACTGTTTTTAACACTTAAGACAAACGAGTTACTGTCAGGAACACCTCTTACTACAGCCTTAGTTTCATCGGTTCTTAAAAGCGTTAATTTTAAGATACCTTCGTTTTCATCTACAATTTTAATCGACTCACAAGAGTTGAATAAAATAACCATCGGTAAAAATACCGGAATTACAATTAATAAAATCTTTCGCCTCATATCACTTTATTTTTAAAAATTCATCACAAAATAAAATAATTGACAGGAGTAACTATCGAATAATCAGAAAAATTTTATTGAAAAAAGTATAGAAAAAGATAATTTAAACCGAATTTAAAATATTAGTTCAGAGTGGTATAAAAACTTCATGGGGTCTTATCACTTAAGATAAAACCCCATTACTTAACCTAAACTTAAACTATGAAAAACTTCGATTTATAAATTACAAAGACCGTGCCACAATTTTAAGTTTTGCAAATTTTAATAACAAAGTTTTTTTTCCTCCCAATTCAAAATCGACTACTGCTTTAGAATTTACACCATCTCCCTCAATATCTAAAATAGTGCCAAACCCAAAACGATCGTGTTCAATCTTTTGTCCGGGCCGTAATTCAGAAATAGGATCGGCAGCAAAGGATGGGTCCGGGGTCCTTGACGGAGCCGGGCGGTTTACAATACTCTCTTTCGGAATCTGATTAGATATAAATCCGGTACTTCTTGGAACAAAAGTCGATTCACGATTACCCTGCCTCTCCGAATTCAATAAGGGTTTATCAAGGAACTTAGGGTCAATTTCGCCTATAAACCTGCTTGGAGGATTATTCACATGGTTACCCCACTTCATTCTTGAATGAGAAAACGAGAGAGTAACCGATTTCTTTGCTCTGGTTAATGCAACATAAAACAATCTCCTCTCCTCCTCAGTTTCATTATCGGAACTCACCGAATTGAGCGAAGGGAAAAGATTCTCCTCCATACCTATAATATAAACATATTTGAACTCAAGACCCTTAGATGAATGTACAGTCATGAGGCTAATATAATCGGAATCTTCGCTGTTCTTATCGCTTTCATCAACAGCACTTAAAAGCGAAATGTTATCCAAAAACTCAGCCAATAATACCTTCCCGTCAAAATCCGGGATTTCATCGCCGTCAAATTCGCTCCTTGCCTCCTCAATCTTCTCCTCTATATAACTTTTAATACTGTTTAACAATTCCTCAACATTTTCTACCCTGGATTGACCTTCAAGAGAGTTATCGCTTTTTATTTCTGTAAGATAACCGGAACGAATTAAAATTTCGGTAGCAATTTCGAACGCACCCTCACTCTCCGATCTTATATGCAACTCTTTAATGAGATCAAAAAAAGCTTTTAATTTTGCCTGAATGCCCGAATTAATCCCGAAAGTATCTAAATCGCCCGATTCGATAGCTTCCCAAAAAGAGAGATCACCCGAAGAAGAGGCTGCCTGAATTCTATTAATCGTAGTGTCGCCAATACCTCTTGAAGGAACCTTAATCACCCTTTTAAAAGCCTCATTATCTTTAGGATTAACAACCAAACGAAAGTAAGACATAGCATCTTTAACCTCCTCTCTGTCGAAGAAAGAGTAACCACCGAAAATTTTATAAGAGAGACCCCTCTTCCTCAAAGCCTCTTCAATTGCCCGCGATTGAGCATTCGTTCTGTATAATACAGCAAAATCCTTGCAATGTGCCTTTTGTGAATAAATTTTGGCAGATATAGAGTTTGCAGTCAAAAAAGCCTCCTCCTGCTCAGTAAAAGCTTTAACAAGTTCAATTTTATCGCCGGGTTCGGCAGCCGAAAAACACTCCTTCTTAATTTGAAGAGAGTTCTTTGCTATCAATGAATTTGCAGCATTCACAATAGTCTGAGTAGAGCGATAATTTTGTTCAAGCCTGAACTCCTTGGCATGAGGATAATCTTTTCTAAAGTTCAGAATATTTTCAATTTTGGCACCACGAAAAGCATAGATACTTTGAGCATCATCACCCACAACACAAATATTCTGATGATTAGCTGCCAGCTTCTTTATTATAAGGTATTGCGAATAGTTAGTATCTTGATACTCATCGACCAAAATAAAAGAGAATCTGTTTCTCAGCTTATCCAGAACTTCCGGGAAATCCCTAAGCATTATATTGGTATTCAACAAAATATCATCAAAATCCATTGCCCCCGAAAGTTTACATTTCTTTTCATACAAAGCAAAAATATCGGCAACCTTAGGTTTTTTTGAGAGCATATCCCTTTGTTGAAACGCTTGGTTTGCAGCATAAGCAGATGCGGTAAACAGATTATTTTTTGCAACAGAAATTCTGGAAAGAATATCAGCCGGTTTATACATCTTTTCGTCAAGAGACAACTCCTTTATACATGACCTCACAGCGCTCCTTGAGGCAGATGTATCAAAGACGGTAAAGTTTTTAGGATATCCCAGTAATTCGGCATCATCCTTTAAAAATTTAAGAAAAACAGAGTGGAATGTACCCATCCAGATATAACGGGCTTTTTTCCAGCCAACTATGGCAGCAATCCTCTCTTTCATTTCGCCCGAAGCCTTATTCGTGAAAGTTAATGCGAGCACTCCCGAAGGATCTTGCCCGTGTTCCAAAATGTTGGCAATCCTGTTAGTAAGCACCTTAGTCTTTCCCGATCCCGCTCCGGCAACAATTAATGCCGGCCCTTCGAACTGTTCTACAGCCTCTCTCTGAGCGCTATTCAGCCCCTCCAAAATAGAATAAAAATTGTTCTCCATCCGCACAAAATTATAAAATAAGTGTATCTTTGCCGCAAAATTTTCAAAAAAAATGTCAAAATATATTCGATTAACAAAAGGGCTTGATATTCCGCTAAAAGGAGCAGCAAGTACCCAACTTACAAAGACAATCTCATCGGATATTATTGCAGTTAAACCAACAGATTTTAAATTGGTTATACCAAAACTTCTGGTTAAGGAGGGCGATCAACTTAAAGCAGGTTCACCTGTGTTTGCCGATAAAAAAAAATCCGCAAATAGTGTTCACTTCACCATGCAGTGGTACTGTAAGTGAGATAGTCAGAGGCGAAAAAAGAAAAATTCTGGAAATTCGTATCAAAGCCGACAAAAATACAGATTATGTCCAATTTGAAACCACAGAAGTCTTTTCCGCAGGCAAAGAGCAGATTATTAATCTGTTGCTAAACTCAGGTTTATGGATTACGATAAAACAACGCCCATACGGAATAATTGCAAATCCAAAAGACAAGCCTAAGGCAATTTATATTTCCGGATTTGATTCAGCACCACTTGCTCCCGATATGGATTTTGCACTGAAAGGAGAATTGGAACATATACAACAAGGTATTACAGTTCTTTCTAAACTTACTTCGGGAGGTGTACATTTAAGTCTCAATTCCGACAATCATGCCAGCAGTCCTTTCCATCGACTCGATAAGATAATCCAACATACATTTGAAGGAAAGCACCCTGCAGGGAATGTAGGTGTTCAAATCAACAATATCAATCCAATAAATAAAGGTGAGATTGTCTGGACAATAGATCTCTATTCTCTTGCTTCAATCGGAAAGCTCTTTTTAAAAGGGATATATGATGTTTCTAAAGTAATACCAGTTACCGGACCAAGAGTTATAAATCCTTCATATATAAAATGTTTACCCGGAACTGCATTTTCCACTATTTCCGACATGGCTCTTAAAAATTCCGATTTACAAATCAGGTACATAAGCGGAAATGTATTAACAGGGGAGAATGTTGGTGCAGATGGTTTCCTTGGATTTTATCACAACCAAATCACATTAATTTCCGAAGGTAATTATCATGAACTTTTCGGATGGGCAAAACCATTCAGACTAAAGAAATTCAGTTTGAACCACTCATACTTTTCATGGTTGTTCCCTAACAAGAAATACGCTCTTGACAGTAATTTAAACGGCGGTCAAAGAGCATTCATAACATCGGAAGTCTATCAAAGAGTACTCCCGATGGACATCTATGCAACACATCTGCTTAAAGCAATTTTAGCACAAGATATCGATAAGATGGAAGAGCTCGGCATTTACGAAGTAATTGAAGAGGATTTTGCATTGTGCGAATATGTTTGTCCTTCAAAAATTGATATTCAGCAGATTATCTCAGAAGGTATAGAGCTGATGGTTAAAGAAATGGCATAATATCTAGACAAATGAAAGTATTACGAAATATATTGGATAAAATTAAACCTACATTCTCCCACGGAGGAAAGTTAGGTTTTATGCACTCTACATTTGATGCATTTGAAACATTTATTTTTGTTCCCGATACAGTTACAAAAAAGGGAGCACACATAAGGGACAGCATCGATTTGAAGAGAACTATGACGGTTGTAATTGTGGCCCTGTTACCGGCACTCCTTTTTGGAATGTACAATGTAGGCTATCAACACAATCTGGCATTTGGAATTAAAGAGGGCTTCTGGGCTACATTCTTTTTTGGATTCTGGAAAGTATTACCATTAATAATTGTCTCATATGTAGTAGGTTTGGGAATTGAATTTATAAGTGCTCAAATCAGAGGACACGAAGTTAATGAAGGATACCTCGTAACCGGAATGCTTATTCCAATGATTATGCCTGTAGATGTTCCACTCTGGATTCTTGCTCTTTCGGTTGTATTTGCCGTTATCGTAGGAAAAGAGGTTTTTGGAGGTACAGGAATGAATATCTGGAATCCGGCATTACTATCAAGAGCATTTGTATTCTTTGCATACCCGGGTCAAATTTCGGGCGACAAGATTTGGATTGAGGGACTTACAAAAGGAACTGCAGTCATCGACGGATTCTCAGGAGCTACTCCAATGGCAAATGCAAAAGCAGGGTTAGATATTCCCGGCTTCCAAGACATGTTCCTCGGATTCATTCCGGGTTCTATTGGAGAGACTTCTACACTTGCCATAATAATTGGTGCGGCAATTTTGATTTACACTGGAATTGCAAGCTGGAAAGTAATCGTTTCGGTAGTTGCCGGAGGTCTCACAATCGGATTGCTTTGCAACTGGTTGGCTCCAAATCCTGAATCATACCTTGCTTTACCGTTTTACGATCACTTTGTAATGGGAGGTTTTGCATTTGGTGCAGTCTTTATGGCTACCGATCCTGTCACGAGCGCTCAAACGGAAAAAGGCAAATGGATTTACGGATTTTTAATTGGTGCAGTTGCATTAATAATCAGGATTTTCAATCCGGGTTACCCAGAAGGAATGATGTTGTCCATACTTCTGTTGAACACATTTGCTCCACTTATTGACCACAATGTGGTTCAGTCAAACATAAAGCGCCGCCTGAAAAGAGCTGCTCTTAAAAACAAGGAGGAATAACAACCATGGATACAAACAAAAATCTATATACAATCGTTTACTCAGTTGTTCTTGTTGTAGTTGTTGCTGCTGTGCTTGCATTTGCCGCAGAGGCTCTCAAACCAAAGCAACAGAGAAATATCGAAATCGAGACTAAGCAGATGATTTTAAAATCGGTACGTCTTGCGCCTGACGCTCTTACAGCGCCTGACAAAGCAAAATATATTGAAGATCAATATTCTAAATATATTAAAGACTCTTCAATTACTACAGAACAGGGCGACAAAAAACTATATGTCTGCACTTTTGAAAATGGAGAAAAGGCATATATTGTATATGTTTCGGGTGTTGGACTTTGGGGTCCTATCTGGGGTTATGTTGCATTTAAGAATGACTTTAACACAATTTACGGTACAACATTCGATCATAAAGGAGAAACTCCCGGTCTAGGTGCCGAAATTAATACCGATTGGTTTGCTGCACAGTTTAACGATAAGCAGATTTTCGAAAACGGTGAATTTACTTCGGTTAAAGTTGTAAAAGGCGGAGCCGACAAATCTAACCCTCATGAAGTTGACGCAATTTCGGGGGGAACAATAACATCAAAGGCATTAGAGGCTATGCTTTTAAACAGTCTTAAGAATTACACCACATTCTTTAAAGCTAAACTTGATGCAGCTAATGCTCAAAAACAGGTTCAGGCAGACAGTGTTGCGGTTAAGTCTGACTCTCTTAATACCTCAATAAAATAATGAAATTATGAGTAAAAAGATATTTATAGAACCCCTTTTCAAGAACAATCCAATCACAGTACTTGTGTTGGGTATCTGTTCTGCTTTGGCGGTTACGACAAAATTGGAACCGGCTATTGTAATGGCAATTTCAGTTACTATAGTCACAGGATTCTCAAGCTTTATTGTATCAATAATCAGAAACACTATTCCAAACCGAATCAGAATTATTGTTCAGTTGGTTGTTGTTGCAATGCTCGTTATTTTGGTTGACCAAATACTTAAAGCATACTCTTACGATGTAAGTAAACAGCTTTCGGTGTTTGTGGGCTTAATCATTACGAACTGTATCATTATGGGAAGGATAGAAGCTTTTGCTTTGGGTAATAAGCCCATTCCTTCTTTAATCGATGGTCTTGCTAATGGACTTGGATACGGTATAATTCTCGTAATTATTGCTTTTATCCGTGAGGTTTTAGGTTCAGGTACTATTTTCGGAGTGAGCATAATCCCTGCAAGCTGGTATATCAAAAACGGAGGATTTTATGAAAACAATGGTTTGTTTATTCTGCCTCCTATGGCTTTAATTATTGTTGGACTCATTATATGGGTTCAAAGAAGTATTTCTAAAGAACAAATTGAAAAATAAAAACATATACCACTATGCAAGAATTAATTAATCTATTCATTAAGTCGGTATTTGTCGACAATATGGTTTTTGCCTTTTTCCTTGGTATGTGCTCTTTTTTGGCAGTATCAAAAAACGTAAAGACCGCAACAGGTTTGGGAATTGCAGTAGTTTTCGTATTGGGAATTACTCTTCCTATTAACTATATTCTCAATAAATATATTTTTGAACCTGGCGCACTTGCTTGGCTCGATCCTAAATATTCAAACTTAGACCTTAGCTTTTTAAGTTTTATTATATTTATTGCTGTAATTGCCTCTTTTACTCAACTTGTAGAGATGGTTGTAGAAAAATTTGCTCCTGCTCTTTATAACTCACTTGGAATTTTTCTGCCGCTTATAGCAGTAAACTGTGCAATCCTTGGAGGTTCATTGTTTATGCAAGAACGTCATTACGAAACACTTGCACAAGCAACTACATTCGGAATAGGTTCCGGAGTTGGTTGGTTCCTTGCAATTGTAGCTTTGGCAGCAATCAGAGAAAAACTCTCATATTCAAATATTCCGGCTCCGTTAAGAGGACTCGGCATTACATTTATAATGGTAGGGCTTATGGGTATTGCATTTATGAGCTTTATGGGAATTAAACTTTAGAGGAAAGAGATATGAATATTACATTTATTATCATAATATCAATAATTGCCTTTTTGGGAGTTATTCTGCTATTGGTGGCACTGCTTTTATATGCAAAAGCCAAGCTTACTCCTAAGGGTAAAGCAAAAATTAATATTAACGAAGAGAAGGAGATAGAGGTTACTCCAGGATCAACTCTCTTAACTACTTTAAGCAACGAAAAAATCTTTTTACCAAGTGCATGCGGTGGCGGCGGAACATGTGGGATGTGCAAATGCCAGGTAATTGAAGGCGGCGGAGAGATTCTGCCAACCGAAAAAGGATTCTTTACCCGTAAACAGCAAAAAGATAACTGGAGGCTTGGTTGCCAGGTCAAAGTTAAGGAAGATATGAAGATTCATGTACCTGAAGAGGTTATGGGCATCAAGAAATGGGAATGTGAAGTAGTAAGTAATCATAACGTAGCCACATATATTAAAGAGTTTGTGGTTAAACTTCCGGAAGGCGAAAAACTTAACTTCAAATCGGGCGGTTATATCCAAATCGATATTCCTAAATGTGAAGTTGACTATAAGGATATGGTTATTGAACCTGAATATCGCGACGAGTGGGACAGAAATAAAATGTGGGACTTGCACATGAAGAACAGCGAACCTACTTTCCGTGCTTACTCTATGGCAAATCACCCTGCCGAAGGCAATATCGTAATGTTAAACATTCGTATTGCAACTCCGCCATGGGACAGAAGTAAAGGAGCATTTATGCCGGTAAATCCAGGTATCTGCTCATCTTACATATTCTCACGTAAACCTGGCGATAAAGTTGTTGTTTCGGGCCCTTACGGCGAATTCTTTATTAAAAATACTAACAACGAAATCGTATTTATTGGCGGTGGAGCAGGTATGGCTCCAATGAGATCGCACATTTTCCATCTATTCCACACCGAAAAAACCACTCGAAACGTAACATTCTGGTATGGAGCACGTTCTTTGAGAGAGTGTTTTTATATTGACGAATTCAGAGCTATTGAAAGAGAGTTTCCTAACTTCAAATTCAATCTTGCACTTTCGGAACCAAAACCGGAAGACAACTGGACCGGTTATGTAGGTTTTATTCATCAGGTACTTCTCGATAACTACCTTAGCAAACACGATGCTCCGGAAGATATTGAATACTACTTGTGCGGACCTCCTATGATGAACTCAGCAGTAAACAAGATGCTTGACGACCTGGGAGTTCCAGTTGAGAACATTGCATTCGACGACTTCGGCGGATAACTAAATTTCAGAACTACTTTTATAACATCCTGATATTTAAGTAAATAAAAATAATGTGCCACACGCTGTGGCACACTATTTTTTATTTAACACTAAATCAGCTGTTTGCACGAGAAAATAAAAATAAATCGTACAACATAACTAAATTTGCATTCTGATTCTTCTTTCTATCGGGAATAAATTATTTACTCTGTTTTCCAGAAACTTTATAAAACCCAGACCATTACCCTCGTACGTAACTCGATAATAACCCTTTGAAAGAGGTTGAGAAGATATTGCCAAAGGAGTAAGGTTCCCTTTTGAAAGGAAAAGCAATGCATTTTGGCGCGATAATTCTATTGAAGGATATTCATTTGAATATTTAATAGAAAGTGCCGATTCATGCGGAGGTTGAGTGCTTTTTTCGGCAGATTTGTAGTTTATAATCTTCAGTTTGCGTGCGTATTTTTCAAATTGATTCTTCCCGAAGGTATCTTCTTTGACGTAGGGCTTTCGCATAACAGCAAGAAAGAAACCTTCGCCAACAACTTCGCCCGGGAAAAATCTTAACCCGCCTGCAGACGAAATACGAACTCCGGCCTCTTTTAGAACAGATACATCGGTAAAATCTTTAAAATCGAGAATTTCGGCACCAAGACTCTCTTTAATCCATTGAATATTTTCGTCGTTTTCTCTGTTATTAAAGGTACATGTAGAATAGACCAATATACCTCCGCTCGCCAGAGAAGGCCATATATCTGCAATTATTCGTCTTTGTCTTAACCTGCAAACCTCAACATTCTGTACCGACCACTCCGCTAAAGCAACAGGAACTATTTTTTTGTCGGTAGTTTTACGAAACATACCTTCGCCTGAGCACGGAACATCTGCAAGAATAAAGTCAAAAAAGGAGGTGAGTCCGGTAAAGTCGGAAGGATCGTTGTTAGTTATTACAATCTCGTGATCGCCCCATTTAACAATATTTTCGATAAGCGCTCCTACCCTGCTGCGAATGACTTCATTGGAAATCATAAAAGAACCCTCAGGTTTCATTGAAATAAGGTGTGTGGTTTTGCCTCCCGGTGAGGCCGCAATATCCAGAATATTTATTGGGGAGTTCTTAACTTCCTGTAACTTTTGCAATAGAGGACGAACAAGCTCCAGCGCCATTGAAGATGGCTCCTGTACATAGTATGCACCAGAGTGAAAAGCAGGATCTAATGTAAAAACAGGACGTTGCTTTAATATATATCCGTCGGGGCACCATGGCACAATAGTGTAACTAGTATTTGGAAGTTTTGAATCCGGATTTTCTGATGTAAGAGAATTCAAAATATTAATAGTAGCGGCGGGAGTTTTGACTTTAAGCGGGTTAACTCTTATCGCAGTAACAGCAGGCTCCCTTAAAGCCTCCAAAACATGCGGAACAGCACCCCCCGCCGCCGCCTCAAGCAACTCCACAAATTTATTTTCAAATTCCATTTAACAGTGAAAATTATTTTCTTGAGAGGCCCTCGCTTTCGAAAAACTCATTACAGTAATTTACGCCCCACAAATCGTAACGATCAAACTGATCGATAAGTTTTTTACTGAAGTTGTCCCAATTTTTCTTCGATTTAGGACTCCAATAGATTTCGGAGACAGCAGTCATTCGAGGGAAAATACCCCACTCCAGGCGGTATCTGTTCGGAAAATACTCAGTCCACATACATCCCTGACCACCAATCACATATTTTGCAACAGAAGCCGGAATCGAATCAGGAACCGGTTCAAAAGAGTAAACCTTTTTAACAGGCAACACCCACTGTTTATGACAAAGAGTATCTTCGTTCTCCCTCTGAGCAACATTAAAATAGTGAAAACTTATAGGAGTCATAATCGCCTTATGACCCTGAGCAGCCGCATCAAGTCCGTGTTTAGCATCCCTCCAGCTCATCACCACAGCACCCTCGACTAGACCATCCTCAAGCATTTCGTCCCATCCAACAAATTCACGTCCGCGAGCCTTAATTACAGACGCAATTCGTTGAGCAAAATATTTTTGCAAACCATTCCCGTCAACCAGATTATTTTTCGTAATATACTCCTGAACAGCAGGCGACCTGTTCCACCAACGCTTAGAACACTCATCTGCTCCAATATGAATATACTTAGAAGGGAAGATATCCATCAATTCATTAAAGACATCCTCCAGAAATTTAAACACCTCTTCCGACGGAGCAAGCACATTATTTTGTCGGTTAAATATTCCCCATGTAATCGCAGGTTTTTTAGGAATGTTAGGAGTAGTGCTGAATTGCGGATACGAAGCAATAATTGCCATTGAGTGCCCCGGAACATCAATTTCCGGAACAACAGTAATATATCGTTTTGCAGCATAATCGACAATATCCCGTATCTGCTCAAAAGTATAAAAACCACCGTATCGTGTAGAATCAACTCCGGTTCCCGGAAAGATACCGATGATAGTTCCGTCTCTCCACGAACCAATCGAATTTAAAAGCGGGTACTTTTTACTCTCAATCCTCCAACCCTGATCATCGGTCAGGTGCCAATGGAAATAATTCATCTTATGCAAAGCCAGATAATCAATATAGCGCTTAACATAATCAACTGAATAAATATGCCTTACAACATCAAGATGCATACCTCTGTATTCAAAACGAGGATAATCAGTAATCTCTACGAAAGGAACAGGCAGTTCAGCCGAAAACGGAGGCGAAGTTTGAAAAAGCTCACCCCTTTGAGCAGCTGCCTCTTTAGCCTTTTTTACCGAAGTATAAGCCGATTTAACAGGCAACAACTGAATAAGAGTCTGAGCAGCATAAAAGAGTCCCTGAGGAGTCCCCGCAGTAAGAATAACTCCCTTTTTGCCCACATTTGCAGTATAGTAACCCTCAACCTGTTTGGCAAGACGTTTACTTAAAACAAATTTAATAAAGTTACTCTTTGCAGTTCTGGCAGATGCCTTCTCTACAGCAAGTTCAATTCCGTAGTAGTCAAGCAGATATTTTTTTAAGAAGTTAACAGAATTGAGGTCTTCGTCACTTCCGTAAACAAGAACAGTTTCACGGTTTAAAGAAAAACTACCATCCAAACTCTTAATTTTTACCGGTTCCGGTATAATCGAATAATTCATGTTTCCAGAAAAGATTGATGTAGATGCAATTATAAATGCAATTGATAGAGAGATTAAATATTTCATGCTAAACGCTTTTCAAGTTCATCAGTAAGTTTATCGATAGCCTCCTGAACCTTACCCCCAACCATCATCTTCATCATCGTACCAAGCTGAGCGTCGAGTTCAAGCCTAAATGCACAAGAGTTCTGGTCCAAAGGTTCGATTCTGACCCAAAAATCGAAATTCACCGGAGAGGCATCATACTGAACAAACTTAATAAAGTTGAACGGAGAGCGCTCCTCGATTTTAATACCAAGTTCAAAACCGTGCACCTTCGCAAGCAGATAATCGGCATCAAACTTAATTTCCGACTTATCTTTAATTTCCGATGGCAGATTCGTTGCAAAATGACGCAAATCCGAGAATACCCCGTAAATTACAGGAGCCGGTTGATTCAACACAACACGGCGCCCCAAAGCTTTTGTATCGCCCATAATATTATTTACCTCCCCATTGGTCAGGTCTGAAACGCCACTCCTGAAGAGTAGTAATTTCGGACTTGTCTATATAATTACATTCTAAAGCCTGTTCAATAAGAGTATCATAATTTGTAAGCGTGCGAAGCTCACAATTACTGTTTTCAAAAGCCTTTCTCGCCTTATCGAAATTGTATGAGAAAATTGCAACCATACCCATAACCTCAGCACCGTGATTTACAAGAGCATCCACAGCAGAAAGACTACTGCTCCCGGTCGATATAAGATCTTCAATAACAACTACTTTAGCGCCCTGAGGAACATCCCCTTCCACTTGAGCCTTAGTACCGTGATCCTTTGGTTTAGGTCGCACATAGGCAAAAGGTTTATCAAGAATTTCGGCAACCATAATACCCCATGCAATAGCTCCAGTAGCAACACCGGCAATAACATCGGCATCGGCATAATTTTCATTTACAATCTTGGCAAGGTTTTCGGAAACCAATTTGCGAGCTTTCGAGTACGATAAAATCTTCCTGTTATCGCAATATATAGGAGACTTCCAACCGGAAGCCCATGTAAACGGATTTTCAGAATTAAGAATAACAGCTTTAATATCGAGCAACTGTTTAGCAATAATATTTTCTACAGACATCATAAAATAAAGTATCTTTGCACAAATATAGCAAAAAAACTCCTCTTCTATATGTACAGAATATACTTCAAGAACCGCTGCATAACAGTGGCCAAAGATGACGAGCTGCCAAAAAACGATTCCAACGCCATAATATACTATTCTGCCGACAGTTCTGTACTTCACAATCTGCCCATAATGTTTGAAAGTTCTCACCTGATGGAGAACTTGTATATAGCCTCAGACAACCCCGAAGAGACCTTTAAAACACTAACCTGCAGGCTTACTAAAATTTGTGCGGGAGGCGGTTTAGTCGAAAATTCCAAAGGAGAATTCCTCATGATATACAGGCAAGGGATGTGGGATTTACCAAAAGGAAAACAGGAGGACGACGAAGAGATAAAGACATCGGCGCTTCGTGAAGTTACAGAAGAGTGCGGAATCAACTGTCTTGAGATTGATTCATTTATTTGCACAACATACCACACATATTTCCTTGACCAGGAATTTATGCTTAAAGAGACAAGTTGGTATCACATGAAATACGAAGGCGACGGAAAAACCACACCTCAGCTTGCCGAAAATATTGAAAAAGCAGTCTGGATAAAACCCGAAGAATTAAGCGAATACGTAAACGAAACATACCCTTCGGTACAAGATGTATTTTTAGAGCACTTATCAAAAAAATCCGATAAAATACTCTCTTATCTTAAATCATTAATATAAAGCCCCTTAACCTTTGAGGCAGATGGTTTAAACTCCTCTTTGCCAAGCAGCTCGCTCTTTCTAATGAAGCGAAAATTCCCGATACTGTAAACAAAACCGTTTTTAGCCTTAAACTCGATTGCAAGAGGTTGCCCCGAATTATCAGTCGTTAAAACAATTGTAGGATAAACACTATTGTTTCCTTTACGGGCAGTAAGTTTTACCGATAAACCGTTCACTCCGTTTACAACTTTTTTTGAAGCAGTATTTGGAAAAGAGTACATAGAATTGAGAGATGCAAAAAAAGCAAGCGGATTTTCCGAAGCATCAACAGAAGATGCATCATTGTTCATAATAGTCACCTCTGAGGCATCGGTGTTAACAATCCATTTAGATAAGCCGTCACAGTAAATTTCGATATTATCATTCACCATTTTATAAGAATTCCCTTGTAACAACAAGGAGCACTTTAAATTGGCAACCTCTTTGCCCGAAGCATCATCTGCCTTAAAAATAAAGGAAGAAGAGATTACCGGAGAAGAGTTCATAAAGTCAATGAACCTGTTTGCAACCTGTGAACCCGAAGGTGTTTGGGATAACAAATTTATATTGGAAAATGTGAAAATGCCCAACAAACCACCTATAAACAAACCTTTAACAAAACCCATAAGGATAAATATTTTAATTGGGAGTAATCAAATAAGTTGAAAAATATAGCAAAATAATAAGAGCAAAAATCAATCCAACTGAGCAAGCAAACGCTCCAGAGAGGCCATATCTGTTATATAAACCTGACGAGCCTTACTTCCCTCCGAAGGACCTACAACACCTGCCGCCTCTAGTTGATCCATAATCCTGCCCGCCCTGTTATATCCCAAATTCATACGCCTTTGAATGAGAGAGGTAGAACCCTGCTGATACTGAACAATAAGCCTGGCAGCATCGTCAAAAAGAGAGTCCCTGCGTTTAAGATCGATTTCCGAAGCAGCGCTGTTCTCACCATCCTCACCATAATATTCAGGAAGCATGTGAGCAGTAGGATATCCCTGTTGAGCAGCAATAAAATCGGTAACCTTTTCGATTTCGTCGGTATCGATAAAAGCACATTGCACACGAGTAAGCTCAGTCCCGTTAAGCATAAGCATATCACCGCGTCCAATAAGTTGATTTGCACCGGTAGAGTCAAGAATAATTTTCGAATCCATGCTTGTAACAACACGGAAAGCAACCCTTGCAGGGAAGTTAGAGCGAATAAGACCAGTAATTATATTGGCAGATGGTCTTTGCGTTGCAATAACCAGGTGAATACCAATAGAACGAGCCTTTTGAGCTAGGCGAATCATCGGCTCCTCTATTTCACGGCCGGCAGTCATAAGCATATCTGCAAACTCGTCAATAACAACCACAATAAACGGAAGAAAACGATGCCCTTTTAAAGGGTTCAGACGACGATTTAGGAACTTATCGTTGTACTCCTTAATAGAACGAACTTTAGCCTGTTTTAGCAAATCATAACGACTCTCCATTTCGATACAGAGAGACTTCAAAGTATAGATAACCTTAGTTGTATCGGTAATAATAGCATCTTCGGTATCCGGCAGTTTAGCCAAAAAATGCTTCTCAATTTTTTGATAGAGCGACAGTTCAACCTTCTTAGGATCAACCAGAACAAACTTTAGTTCAGCTGGATGCTTAGTATATAACAAAGAGGCAAGGACTACGTTAAGTCCTATCGATTTACCCTGACCTGTTGCACCAGCAACAAGCAAATGCGGCAGTTTGGTAAGGTCAAAGATGAGAGCCTCATTTGAAATAGTCCTTCCCAACACAATCGGAAGTTCATAATTTGCATTTTTGAATTTAGGATCATCAAGCATAGAACGCATAGAAACAATGCTCGGCTTTTCGTTAGCCACCTCGATACCAACTGCATTAGTTCCCGGGATTGGAGCAATAATACGAACTCCTTTAGCCGCAAGCGACATTGCAATATCCTCTTCCAAACGCTTTATAGAAGCAACACGAACTCCGGCAGCAGGCACAACTTCATACATTGTAACAGTAGGCCCCGTTCTTGCGTAAATTTTTTCGACACCAATCTTATAATCGCCCAAAGTCTTAACAATACGTCTATTATTCTTTTCCAACTCCTCCTTTGGAACCTCAAACCACTTGTCTCTGTAGTCGTTCAACAAGGAAAGAGGCGGGGCAACATAATTCGGGATATCGAGCCTCGGATTAAAAAGAATCCGGGCAGTTTCGGGAGATATATCTTTCATGAAGTCATCCGACTCCTCTTCCGAGGGAACACCCTCGTCGAAATAGGGAGAGTTATCGGGATCTTCAGAAGTATCGTCAATTGTTGGAGGAGGCGTCTGAATAATCTCCATCTCTACACCCTGATCCGGAATAAATGAAGACTGAATTGAAGTCTCTTCCTGAATTGCAGAAGGAACAACAACCATAGGAGCCTCTTGAGAATCCTTTGTGAACTCTTTTTCGCTGTGAAAAATATTCTTTATCAATTTGTTTACCCAGGTTACAACGCTGTAACTCATTAGAACGAACCACAAAATGAGAACAAGTAAAATAATGGCCCCGGCACCCGGTGCTCCAAACATAGAAAATAACCACTCGTTTACAAAGAAACCATAAGAGCCTCCCACCCCATTGCCGAACAAATCGTTAAACTTGGTAAAAGCAAATATGTATGAAAACGAAATTGAAATTATTACACAACCATACAGCGAAAGTAGAAAAAACTTAACAAGGTTAATCTTCTTAATTTTAAGAGCATAAACTGCCAAACCTCCAAAAAAGAAAGGAACAATAAACGCACCTATTCCAAAGAGATCGGACAAAAGAAAATTTGCCCAAACAAAACCGATTTTACCCGCCTGATTCTGAGCATCGACACTATTATTCCAAAGTGCAGGGTCCGATAATAGCGACTGATCATCGCTCCATGTAAACAGATACGACAACAGAGCAACAACTGTAAATACGGCAAGGGCCGCAAAAAACAGCCCTGAGAGCAACCTTGCGGCTTCCCAGTTTTTAGGTGTTACAATCTCTTTATTTTCTGCTTTCTTTTTGGCCGCCATATTTAAATCCTCTCAATTTTTGCACCTATTGCGTTAAGTCTTGTATCTATGTTTTCATATCCCCGGTCTATCTGCTCAATATTTTCTATGATACTGGTACCCTTAGCACTCATAGCTGCAATCAGCAAAGCAATACCCGCTCTGATATCGGGCGAAGCCATACGCATACCTCTGAGCGGAATATTTTGATTATGACCTATAATCGTAGCCCTGTGAGGGTCGCAAAGGATTATTTGAGCACCCATATCTATAAGTTTATCGACAAAGAAGAGCCTGCTTTCGAACATCTTCTGATGGATAAGTACCGATCCGTTAGCCTGAGTGGCAACTACCAGGAATACAGAGAGTAAGTCGGGTGTAAGCCCCGGCCACGGAGCATCGGAAATTGTCATAATAGAACCGTCCAGAAAAGATTCGATTTCATAGTGATCATGTCTTGGTATGTAAATATCATCGCCGCGACGCTCTACGGTAATTCCAAGCCTGCGGAACTGAGCGGGGATAATGCCCAATTCGTCGTATGCAGTATCTTTAATTAAAATTTCGCTTTGAGTCATAGCCGCAAGACCAATAAAACTGCCCACTTCAATCATATCGGGTAAAATACGGTGATGGGTTCCGCCCAGCGATTCAACACCCTCTATTGTAAGCAGATTAGAGCCTATACCTGTAATCTTAGCCCCCATTCCGCTGAGCATCTTGCACAATTGCTGAATGTATGGTTCACAGGCAGCATTATAAATTGTGGTTATACCCTTGGCCATAACAGCAGCCATAACAATATTGGCCGTTCCTGTTACAGACGCCTCATCAAGAAGCATATAGCAGCCTCTTAGCTCTTTTGCCTCTAATCTGAAAAAAGAGCCTTCGCTCTCGAAATCCAGTTTTGCACCTAACTTTTCGAAACCTATAAGATGGGTGTCGAGGCGGCGGCGGCCTATTTTATCGCCTCCGGGTTTTGGCATATATGCTACCCCGAAACGGCTCAGAAGCGGACCCGAAATCATTACCGAACCTCTCAAGGCCGCCGCCTTCCTGTGAAATTCAGGCGTAGCAGTGTAATCGAGGTTAATATTCGCAGCCTTAAAACTATACGAACTGCGTCCCAGTTTGGCAATTTCAACTCCGAGATCGCCCAAAAGTTCAATTAACTTATTTACGTCCAGAATATCGGGAACGTTTTCGATTACAACCTCCGACGGAGTAAGAAGCACAGCAGAGATAACCTGTAGAGCTTCGTTTTTTGCACCCTGAGGCGTAAGCACACCACTCAAACGGTGACCGCCTTCAACCTTAAAGATAGCCATTACTTTCTCTTTTTATTCTTCAAATTTCTGAAGTTCCTGTAATTGTTATTCCTATTGTTATTCATCTGATTTCCCATGCCGCTTTGCATCATTCGAGGCTGTTGGAAAACAAGATCGCCCGGAATATCCGAAAGATGCAACCCTTCGGGTATGGTTATAGTATCGTTAGAGAGCCTGCGAATATCTCTGAAAATAATCTGCTCGGTAACACTGTCCTTGTTCCAGATAAGATACTGCTGCCTCATATAAGTCGCCAGAATTTTAATCATATTCTCCTTAACCTCACCCTCTTCCTTTTTAGAAATCATCTCAATCATATTCTGAATATTGCGACCATAGTGAGCCTCCTTTAAAGCAACAGTTTGCAACGGAATAGGATTTGGCTTTGTAGTAAAAGTCTCTTTAGTAGGAGTCGGATAAGGAGAATCAATATCGATTTCAAAATCCGAAATTATATGAATATGATC
>CAZOOH010000015.1:0-18621 GCA_964581375.1 uncultured Muribaculaceae bacterium | reverse complement strand
GTACGGGTAAATCTCCAGTCTAATTTTTTTACATCCATTATTTCTCAATGAATCTGCAAATTCTATACTTTGCTCATACTCAACGGTGATATCTCCGGTACCGTGAATTAAATAGCAAGAAGGAATATTGTTTTTGGGAATTAAATAAACCGGTGATGATTTTTCTAAAATTCCTCTATTTAAGTTTTCGAAATATCTAATTCTTTGTTTATCTGTAGCTTTTGAGGTAATCGAAGCCTTAGTTAAATTGTAAATTCCCGAAACTCCTACCAAAACTTTGCTCTCGGGAATTGTCATTGCAGCAACTGCCGAAAGATGCCCCCCTGCAGAACCTCCCATAAATCCAAAAACATGTGGGTTTATATTTAAGTCCTTTGAATGATTTATAATCCATTTAAATGCATCTTTTACGTCTTCAATGGTTATTTCTATGGTGGCATTTGGCTTATCAGCAAGTGTATAACTTATTCTAATTCCGGTGATTCCCCCTTTTTTTGCGCAATATTTCGAAATATCTTTATTTGCATTAAAATCGCCTCTTGCCCATCCTCCACCATGGATATAGACCATAAAGGGCGAGGATTTTTTGGTTTCGGCAAAATCTACTTGCAATTTTAGGTCGTATTCCGGATAAGATTTGTAGATATATTCTTTTGTAACTACATCGTTATAATCTGAATCAATAATTAGTGTAGGTTTATATATGAAAGGTGTCAACAAATCAGGAATTTTTTCTAAGTCAACTCTTTTAGAATATTTCTCTTTATTAATCAAGGCAAAGCTGCCATCACTTTGTTTTGACAGCTTCATAGCATATCTGTTTGTATACTCATCCTGTGCATTTAAAGGCAGTAGAGTCAAAACGGTCATAAAGCAGAGTGCAAATATTTTTTTCATATCTTCTTAAGCCTTAATTGGTCAACCAATATTATTTTTACAAACATACTATTTTTTTTCATATATTGCGTAATCTTTAATATTTTTGTCCGTATGCTAAGTAAATTCAATCACAAAGAGAACTCAACAGTAAAGGTTCTTCAATATCTGTATGACCTTATAAATGAGGGTAGTTTGAAGCCTGGCAGTAAATTGCCTGCCGAAAGAAAATTGGCCGAAGAGCTTTCCGTTGGTAGGACTCATGTTAGGAATGCCTTCGCAGAACTTGAGTTTTATGGGATTGTAAAGACCTATCCACAAAGCGGTTCCGTTGTTGCTGCTATTCACCACAACGCATTACAGGGGCTCATTTCGGACATTATGTCAATTGAAAACTATGATTTTTTCTCTTTGGTAGAAACCAGGCTGCTTTTGGAAATGGAATCTGTTCGTCTTGCTTGTGAAAGAGCCGATGAAAAAGATATTGAGGCACTTAAGCTGGCACATAAAGAGTATATTGACAATTTTCAAACACCTCACAGAGTTGAGAAGGACATGAATTTTCATAGAGTTATTGCGCAGGCTTCTCGCAATGATGTTATTAAGTCTATGCTCTTAATTATTACCCCCGATATCTTATCTCACTATGTTACAAAGGATTTCTGCTCTACTCCGCTTCCTACCGATAAGCATGAACACCAAATTATAATTGATGCAATTGAGTCAAGAAGTTCTTCAAAAGCGGTATCTGCAATGAGGCTCCACTTAGACAGGTTATATACATTTGCAAAGAATTCCAAGCGACAATAAATTTTTAAAAATTTTCCCCGTTTTCTTGTTTTTATTAAGATAATTCTTAAATTGCGTTCAAATTGGTTGACCAATTTACCGAATTAAATGAATTATTTTATGAGGATTGTTAGGGTTTTAATCTTTTTTTTATTTGTATTTACTCAGTGTGCGAAGGCTGAGAACTATAGAATCACAAACCCATCTGAACTTAGTTCTCTTAAGGGTTTAAAGCCTGGTGATGAGGTAATTATTGCCTCCGGAGTATATTATTCCGCTTCAATGAAAATTTTCGGTAATGGAACAGATTTGTTACCAATTACATTAAGGAGTGAGAGTCCCGGTAGTGTTGTTTTCTTAGGTGAATCATATTTGCAAGTAAGTGGGAGTTTTATTATTGTAAAAGATTTTTTATTCAGGGACATCTCACCTTTAAAAGGTCAATCAATAATCGAGTTAAAAACAAATGATTCTCGAATTGAGAATTGTGTAATCTCAGGACTTAATACAAAACAAGATACTGTAATTGAGAATAAGTGGATATCACTTTACGGCCAGAGAAATAGCGTATCTGAATGTTCTTTGGTAGATAAAAAGAATATTGGTTGTATGCTTGTTGTTTGGTTGGAAAAGGGAGTTATTCCTAATCACAAAATTTCGAATAATTATTTCTCTCGGTCATCAGTTCTTAAAACTCAAAATGGTGAGAAGATGAATGGTCAGGAGTGTATAAGAATTGGCACAAGTGATTATTCAATGCAGAGAGCAGAATGTCTTGTCCGGGGTAATACTTTTTATAAATGTGACTCTGAAATCGAAGTAATATCAAATAAATCTTGTTTTAATACTTTCAGAGATAATTTATTTCTTGAAACTCAGGGAGCTCTTACTTTGAGGCATGGTAATAATGCGTTGGTAGAGGATAATTTTTTTATCGGAAATAACAGAGAAGGTACTGCCGGAATCAGAGTAATTGGAGATAATCACACAATCAGAAACAATTACTTTGAGAATATTAAGGGTAAAAATTATCAAGCAGCTATTTGTCTTATTCAAGGTGTTAAAAATTCACCTCTTAACCGATATTTTCAAGTTAAAGATTGTAAATTAGAAGGGAATGTTATTAAAAACTGCTTTAATGGGATAGTTGTCAGTTACGGATCTGCAGCCGATCAATCTTTGCCTGTGATATCTACGCAGATTATCGATAACACAATCTATAATGAGACTCAGGATAATTATGCCGTTGTATGGATAGATAAACCGGAGGTTCCTCAAGTTGATTTTAGAAATAATGTAATTTATGGAGGTAAATACGATAACATCAGTGAGGATATTATTCCAAAAATCTCTTTAAAACCTACACTAAAAGATGTTAAGAAAAATTGGGAAATTATTAAAAATAACAGTGGAGCTAAATGGGCTCATGAATTGAAAAATTAAACTATTATGAAACAAATAAGTGATTTAAGATATGCATCTCATCCGGAAGATGTTAAAAAATATGATACTCAAAAAATAAGAGAACACTTCTTGATTGAGCAACTTTTTGTCGAAAATGAATTAAAGATGACCTACTCAATGGTCGATAGAATGGTTGCCGGGGGTGTAATGCCTGTTAACGAGACTATAGAATTGGTAGCTGATGCAATTTTTAAAGCAGATTATTTTACCACAAGAAGAGAGATGGGAATTGTAAATGTAGGAGGGAAAGGGGTTGTAAAAGTAGACGAAGCAATTTATGAGTTGGACTACAAGGAGGCAATCTATATTGGGAAAGGAGATAAAAAAATTCAGTTTTTAAGTTTAGATTCAACGGCACCCGCTAAATTCTATTTCAATTCTGTTCCGGCACACAAATGCTATCCCGATAAACTGATTTCAAAAAAGGAGGCAATTGTTATTGAACTTGGTAAACAAGAGGAGTGTAATCGTAGGGTTCTTAATAAACTTATTGTATCTGAGACTGTTGAAACGTGTCAACTTCAAATGGGGCTCACCGAACTTATGCCGGGAAGTGTTTGGAATACAATGCCTGCACATACTCACGAAAGAAGAATGGAGGTATATTTCTATTTCGAAGTACCTGTAAATCAGGCAGTATGTCACTTTATGGGCCAGCCAAATGAAACCAGACATATATGGATATCAAATGAACAAGCAGTTATTTCACCTGTGTGGAGTATTCATAGTGCTTGTGCAACAAGTAATTACTCATTTATATGGGGTATGGGTGGTGAGAATTCGGACTATACCGATATGCATCCTGCTCCCACATCGGAATTAAGATAATTATGAAAGATTTTAACAAAATGTTTTCACTTGAAGGAAAAGTAGCTTTGGTAACCGGAGCTTCGTACGGAATTGGATTCAGTATTGCTGTGGCATTGGCTAAGGCAGGTGCACGGATTGTTTTTAATGACCTTCGTCCCGAAATGGTTGAAGGTGGTTTACAAGAGTATAATAAACTAGGAATTGATGCTAAGGGATATGTTTTCGATGTAACTAATGAAGATTTGGTTATAGAGAGTATAAAAAGAATTGAAAACGAGGTTGGAATTATTGATATTCTTGTAAACAATGCTGGTATTATTAAAAGGGTTCCGATGCATGAAATGTCGGCGTCAGACTTTAGGTTAGTAATTGATATTGACCTTAATGCTCCTTTTATAATGGCGAAAGCAGTTATTCCCTCAATGATTTTGAAAGGCGGCGGAAAGATAATAAATATCTGCTCAATGATGAGCGAATTAGGGCGCGAAACTGTAAGTGCTTATGCTGCTGCAAAGGGGGGGCTTAAAATGCTTACTAAGAACATAGCTTCTGAATACGGACAGTATAATATTCAGTGTAATGGTCTAGGTCCGGGTTATATTTCAACTCCGCAGACTGCTCCTTTAAGAACAGAAGGGCACCCATTCAATTCGTTTATAATTGCTAAAACTCCTGCTGCCCGATGGGGAACAACAGAGGACTTGCAAGGGCCTGCAGTGTTTTTGGCTTCTTCTGCATCTGATTTTGTAAATGGTCATATTCTGTATGTTGATGGTGGTATTTTAGCATATATCGGTAAACAACCTTAACAAATGAAAAAGTTTTTTATTGTTTTTGTTGCATTTTTTGTTTACGGCTCTTGTATACTTGAGGCAAAGAGTACCGTTATTTCATTAAAAGAGTTGAATTTAAACATAAAATTCGCTCAACCTGGTGATACTTTATTGATTGAATCTGGTTTGTATAAAGATATCAATCTTGAATTAAGAGCTTTTGGGCAAAAAACTAATCCAATTGTTATTAAGGCTTTTACTCAGGGAGAAGTTGTAATTTCAGGAATTTCAAGCCTTAAATTGGCAGGTTCATGGATAGAGTTAAGCGGGTTTTATTTTAAAGGAGGAACTCCTCCTGCCGGGAGTTCAGTAATTGAATACAGACTTGGAAAAGATGTTGCCGAAAATTGTAGAATTCACAATTGTGTGATTGATTCTTATAACCCTCAAAGCAGGGAAATTCAATACAGCTACGTTTTACTCTATGGTCGTCATAACAGTTTCGACCATAATTCTCTTTTGAATAAATTGAATATTGGAGTAACTCTTATTGTAATGTTAGACCAAGAGAGGGATCAACAAAATTTTCATTCAATAAATCATAACTATTTCGGACCAAAACCTGTATTCGGTTCCAACGGTGCCGAAACAATAAGAGTAGGAACAGCAACCCAAGCTTTAAAATCGTCAAATACTATCATTGAGTTTAATTATTTTGACAGATGCAGCGGAGAAGTTGAGGTTGTATCAATTAAATCGGCCGATAATATTATTAGAAACAATTCGTTTATTGAATGTCAGGGTGTCCTTGCGCTCAGACATGGCGATAGAAATATTGCCTGCAATAATTATTTTGACGGTAACAATGTAAGAAATACCGGAGGAATCAGGATTATTAATGCCGGACATAAGGTATACAACAATACATTTTTTAGGTTAAAAGGAGATAGGTTTTTTGCTGCTTTGGCTGTGATGAATGCTGTTCCTAACTCATTACCTAACAGATATTGTTTGGTAAATGACGTTGATATCAATGATAACCTTTTTGTTGATTGTGACCATATTTCATTTGGAGTAGGAAATGACGCAGAACGTACTTTAGAACCGACTAATGTCAGATTTTTCAGCAATTCAATTATTAATTCTAAAATAAAATATCCTTTTGAAGAGATATCATCTGTTAAAGGAGTGAATTTTAAAAGCAATAAAGTACTTTTAGCATCTGGAGCAATCACAAAAACAGGGTTTTACAGAGATGCTTCATTACAAAAAACTGATCCATTTAAAAATAAACCAATTGGGTTAAATGATTGTGGACAGAGTTGGAAGTTATCTCAATGCGAATCTAAAACACTAACTAACCAAACATTATTGGTTAATGTTGGACAAGACAATATTTTGAAAGCCCTTAACAAGGCTGTAAAAGGCGATACGTTAGAACTTTGTGAGGAGGGGACTTATTATATCTCTTCCGATATATTCATTGATTTCCCTATTGAAATCAGAGCATCTGCAAAACTTAAAAGCAGGCCTGTTATAAGATATAATGGTAGCCAAAAAGGTAATATTATTACTATTAGGAATGGTGGAGAGTTGATAATCAAAGGAATTGCTTTCTGTGGTATGGGGGTAGCCGGAAAAACTGTCCCTTCAGCAGGTATATCAACCTTGGCAGGAATGATACTCCCTTACAAACTTTTTATCGATGATTGTGAGTTTTTCGATTATCCCGAAGGGAGTACTGTTCCTGTAAGAGGTCTCAAAAATACTTTTTCGGAGAAGATAATAATTAAAAATTCCTTGTTTAGGGCTATTTCGGCAGATGCAATTAATTATGCTGGCGAGAGGGAAGATGCCGGACTATATAATGTTGAGCAGCTGATTATTGATAACTGCTCTTTTAACCGAATATTGGGTGTCGGAATAAATGTTTACCGAGGAGGGAGTGATGAGAGTACAGCCGGTCCAGAAGTCACTATCTCCAATTGTACTTTTGAAGATGTTTGTAATAAAGAGAGAGGATCTGTGCTAAAGCTGGTAGGGGTTCAGATATTGAATATTTCCGGATGTAATTTCAGTAACAGCGGTAGAGGCGGGGTATCTGTGAGACTAGACGAAACTACATTTGAAAAGGTGAAAATCAAAAATTGCAACTTCTGGAATTCGGGCAGAATTCTTACTATGACCGGCAAAGTTACAGAAGGTGTGATGCTTAGTGTAAAACCTCAATATGAAGACCCGTCGGCATATAATTATAAATCAATAAAATCAAGTCAGCTATACTTGAAAAAAATTGGAGTCAGATAATATGAAAAAAATTATTCTTATAATCTCTTTTTTCGTTATTGCAATGTCAGGTGTTGCTGTTGAACATCCCTCTTTGATGATAACTAAAAAGGGTGTCGAACAAATTAGAGCCGGTTTTGGAAAATATCCCTCTTTTGATTCGAATATAGCCGAAATAAAAGCATTGGCCGATATTGCCGTTAATTCAGTGATTGATGTTCCGGTACCAAAAGACGGAGGTGGTGGGGCAACTCATGAAAAACATAAAGACAATTACTATTCGATGTACTATTGCGGGATTATGTACCAAATTACTGGTGATGCAAAATATGCAAATTATGTCGAAAAGGTGCTTGATGCCTACTCCAAACTTTATCCAACTCTCGGCTATCACCCCGTAAAGATGTCTGCTACACCGGGTCGACTTTTTTGGCAAACTCTTAATGATTTTGTATGGCTTGTTCATACATCGGTTGCTTATGATTGTATATATGAGTATCTGCCTAAAGCAAAAAGAGAAGAGTTTAATTCAAAGTTGTTTAAGCCAATGGCAAAATTCTTAATGGAGGGTAGTGAGATTAACAATAAGACATTTAATAAGATGCACAATCATGCGACATGGGCATGTTCTGCTGTTGGTATGATTGGTTATGTTATGGAAGATAATGAACTTATTCAGAAATCTCTTTTAGGTAGTGATCTTACAGGCAAGAACGGGGGATATTTACAGCAACTTAACGAATTGTTTTCGCCTGATGGATATTTTACTGAAGGACCATATTATCAGAGATATGCGATATGGCCTTTCGTGATTTTTGCTCAAGCAATAAATAATAATGAACCACAAAGGGATATATTTAATTATAGAAACTCTATTCTTAAAAAGGCAATTTATGCATTATCGCAGATGACGTATAACGGGGAATTCTTTACACTTAATGATGCGCTAAAGAAAGGATTCAGTGCACAAGAGTTGGTGTTTGCGGTAAATATTCTCTATTCTGCCGACACTTCACAAAAGTATCTGCTCTCAATTTCTAAAAACTATCAAAGTTTCTATTTGCCAACAGATGCCGGATTTGCTGTTGCCAGAGACATTGCTAAAGGAGAGAATTTACCCTTTGTGCTTAAGAGCAATCTATTTCGAGACGGATCTGACGGCCAAAACGGAGCATTGATTGTTTTCAGAAGCCCCGCTTTTAAAGAGAACTCAACGTTTCTAATGAAGGCTACATCGCACGGTCTGAGTCATGGTCATTTCGACAAATTAACAGTATCGTACTATGATGACGGTAATCCAGTGCTTGTCGATTATGGATCTTCGCGATTTCTAAACATTGTAGTTAAGTACAATGGAGGTTACACTCCTTTAAATGATAAGTACTCAATGAGTACAATTGCGCACAATACTGTAACAGTAGATGAAAAGAGTCATTTCGACGGGGATATTAGAATTTCTTCTAAGTACAATCCGTCGATATATTGTTATGACATTTCAAATCCTCAGGTACAGGTAAGTTCCGCAATAGAATTAAACGCAGCTCCGGGAGTTAAAATGCAAAGGACAAATGCTGTTATCGAGAATCTTGGAGGAGAAAGAATTATTCTTGATATTTTCAAACTTACAAGCGAAAAGGCTCATACCTATGATTTGCCGTTCTACTACAGCGGAGATATGATTAGCCTTAGTGTTCCATACGAAAAAGCTATGAATAATATGGGTCTGTTTGGGGAGCATAACGGATATGAGTTTTTATGGAAAGAGGGTTGGGCTAAAACAAATGATACAAAAGTATGCTTTACTTGGCTTAAGGGCCGACGATTTTATAGTGTAACAACAACTACAGATAATAACACTGAATTAAATTTTGTAAGAACCGGAGCAAATGACCCTGAGTATTACCTAAGATCGGACCCTGGTTTTATTGTCAGAGAGAGCGGCAAGAGCAATCATACATTTTTATCGGCAATCGAAACTCACGGAAAATATGACTTGATTGTAGAAAAAACAGAGAATGCAGTATCGGGAGTAAAGGATTTGAAAATACTGGAAGACGATGATAATCATACTGTTGTGGCGATATCGGTAAATAATGATAAGGCAATCTTCAGAATTGATTATAATAAAAATGCATCTGCAACAAAATGGAGTTACAAGAAAAATTAATATACATTAATATGAAAACGAAAAGCGAAGGATTTGTATTAGGGAAAAACATCGAATGGGAAAAGGCCGATGATGGTATTAAACGCCAGATTCTTGCTTATGATGGTCAGATTATGATGGTTAGAGTGATTTTTAATAAAGGGGCAGTGGGTTCTCGTCACGCTCACTATCATTCACAAGCATCTTATGTAGTAAGTGGGAAATTTGAAGTCTCTCTTGGTGAAGAGAAGCAATTACTTGTTTCGGGCGACAGTTTTTATGTTGAACCCGATTTAATGCACGGAGCAGTCTGTGTGGAAGAGGGAGAACTAATAGACGTTTTCTCTCCACATCGTGCAGATTTTTTAAAGAAATAATTTTAAAACAGAACAGATGAAGAGATTAGAAGGAAAAGTGGCAATTGTTACAGGCGGAGCCAGAGATTTGGGCCGAGCAATATCAGTAAAACTGGCATCAGAGGGTGCCCAAGTAGTATTAAATTATTTCGACAATAAAGCTGATGCCGACGAAACACTTGAGTTAATTAAGGGTTCAGGAGGAAAAGCTTTAGCTGTTCAAGGCGATATGACTAAAGCAGTCGATGTTAAAAGAGTCTTTGAAGAAGCCAAAAAAGTTTTCGGAGAGAAGGTTCACATTCTCGTAAATGTAGTTGGTGGCCTTGTCGGGCGCAAACCGATTACCGAACAGGACGAAGAGTGGTACGATTTCCTTATGGACGTTAATATGAGAAGCGTATTCCTCTGTACAAAAGAGGCAGTACCTTATATGACAGATGGGGGTTCTATCATTAACTTCTCTTCACAAGCAGCGAGAGACGGTGGAGGACCTGGTGCATCGATGTATGCAACAGCCAAGGCTGCAGTTATGTGCCATACAAGAGCGATGGCAAAAGAGCTGGGACCACTCGGTATAAGAGTAAATGCATTGGCTCCGGGAATGATAGCAACATCGTTTCATGACCGTTTTACTAATCCTGTTGCTCGAGAAAACCATGAGAAGAGTGTCCCTTTAAGACGACAAGGAGCTGCATCGGATATAGCCGATCTGGTTTGTTATTTGGCAGGAGAAGAGTCTACTTATATAACAGGAACCAATATTGACATCAACGGTGGTGCTTGGTTCTCATAAACGATATTAACCTATTTTAACAATAGAAATTTATATGAAAAACACAAAACTAACTAAACTATTGGCTATATTGCTGAGCACCCTTTTGCTCTTCAATCAAAATCTAAACGCACAAAATATCGGCGTTTCAGGAGTAGTTAAAGCCGAAAATGGAGAGCCTTTAATTGGAGTTTCGGTTCTTGTAAAAGGATCATCCAATGGTGTTGTCACCGGTGTACAAGGGGAGTTCTCCATAAAAAATGTTCCATCAGAAGGAGTATTGATTTTTTCTTATATTGGTTTCGTTACCAGAGAAGTACAGGTAAATTCTCAAAAACAAATCAATATTGTATTAAAAGAAAATACAGTTCTTTTGGAAGAACTTGTGGTTGTAGGTTACGGCCAACAAAAGAAATCACACTTGACAGGCTCAATTGCCAAAGTAAATACTACCGGTATGGCAGATGTTCCTCTGTCTCGTCTGGATCAGGCTTTACAGGGCAAAGTTGCAGGTCTCAATATCCAAAATACAACTTCAGAAGCCGGAATTGCACCAACTATCAGAATTCGCGGAATGGGTTCCATCAGTGCAAGTTCTTCGCCACTTATAGTTGTAGACGGGTTCCCGATTGCAGGTGGTTTAGAGATGGTTAATTCCGCCGATGTTGAATCGATTGAAATATTAAAAGATGCCGCATCTGCCGCAATTTACGGTTCCAGAGCAGCCAGTGGAGTAATCCTGGTAACAACAAAAACCGGTTCTGTAGATAAACCTTCTTACAAAGTAAAATTAAGTCAAGGTTTTAAACAGATTTACGAGAGAGTAGATAGGTACAATACAGAGGAGTATACTGCTCTCAGACGTTCTCAAAAAACTGCTTACGATACATATATGGCCTCTATCGGAAGTTCTTCTAAATTAAACATAAACAATGATTTGGCTGCTTATGCGGTTGGAGAGATGTTCGGATTCAGAGATTGGCAAAACCTTGGTTTACAATCTGCCAATATATCTAATATTCAGATGAATGTTTCTGACGGTACCGATAAAGTTAAATACTATTTAGCCGGTAACTACGATTATGATCAGGGAATAATGATAAAGAGTCAGTACAACAAGCTAAACTTAAAAGCTAAAATTGATGCAAAACTTTCTAAAAGTGTTCAAATAGGAATCTCTTTGACTCCTCAATACACTAAGAGACAAAGACCTTCAAATTCATCGGGAGGATGGTATAACAACCTGATACGTACAGGAGACTGGATGCCGGTATATCACACTGCCGAAAGTATAGCGTTTATTAAAGCTCAAAAATCTTCTTTTGCCAAAAAAGTTGGTGATTATGTAATGGGTGCCGATTTTTCAAACTTAAATTATACATTGAAAGATGGAACAACAGTTACAAATGCAGTACCATGGAATACTTCGGACAACAGCCCAATTAATATTGCCAATAAGACAAATTTTGTAGAAGAGAATTTTAGTTTAAATACAAACTCATACATAAATGTGAAGATTCTGCCAGGTTTAATTTTCAGAACTTCTAACGGATTTCAGTTCAACTATATGAACCAAGATTACTTTATTAAATCAGATGGTCTGAAACCAGGTGATTTGGCAAATGGTACTTATAGGAACGATTTGTTCATTGATCTTTTATCGGAGAACACTCTTAATTATACAGTTGATTTCGGAAAACATAATATCAATTTATTGGCTGGGTATACTTCAAATTTGACAAAGCACAGAAGTGCCGCTATTGCGGGTACATTCGGCAACGATTATGTATCAACTTTCAATGCAGCAACCGCGATTACTCAAAAAGATGCAAGTGGTAATATACTTACACTCACAGATCGTGAAACTATTGCAATGGAGTCATATCTTGCTCGTTTGACATACAGTTACGCCGATAAATATCTGCTTTCGGCAAGTTGGAGAGCTGACGGAAGTTCTAAATTCGGTCCTAATAACAGATACGGTTTCTTCCCTTCGGTTTCATTAGGTTGGAGAATTTCTCAAGAGGAGTTTATGAAGAGTTTGACCTTTGTAAACAGCCTTAAACTTCGTTTAAGCTATGGTGTTACCGGAAATAATAATATTGCCAACTATGCTGCATATAACACATTGAATCTTGTCAATTATCCATTAGGGTCAGGCCAGGGTACGGTAAATCCGGGGTATATTAATACCAGTACAACTTTAGGAAACCGTTCTCTAACTTGGGAGCAGACAAACGAATTGAATGCAGGTCTTGATTTTTCTTTGCTTGACGGCAGATTAAACGGATCGTTTGACTTCTACAACTCTGAGACAAAATCTCTATTACTACAACAAGACATTCCTGCTATTACAGGTGCACTGAATTACTGGAATAACATAGGTAAGGTAAGAAACAGAGGGATTGAGTTTGAAATTGAAACATTCAACTTTCGCAAAAAGAATTTTACCTGGAAAACTTCTTTTAATATTGCTGCCAACAGAAATAAATTACTCAGTTTGGGAGGTTCGCAAACATTCAGTCTTCAACTTGGCGAAAGAAATGAAGGGTACATTGCTATCGTTGGGCAACCTGCGATTCAATACTATCAATTTAGAGTTATCGGACTATATATGACAGCCGCTGAGGCAACTGCATCCGGTATTTCCGGAGCTGCAGGAGGAACATTAAAAGTTTGGGATAACGGCGATAAAATTCTGGATCAAAGCGACCGTTTTGTTTCCGGTTCACCATTCCCCGATTTTACTTGGGGTATAACTAATACGTTCCAATACAAAAACTTTGATCTTTCGTTGTTAATTCAAGGCTCTCAAGGGGGCAAAATAATGAACGGCGATATTAACTATGCCGAAACACGCCGATATGTTAAAGCATATAATTATGCTAATTCATGGTTATGTGACGGAGTTCAAGGTGATGGTAAAACTCCAATTAATTCAGGTGGTATTAACTGGATGTGGACAGATTATGTTCTCGAAGACGCTTCTTATGCAGCACTTCGTGATTTAACTATAGGTTATACATTAAGTCCGAAAATTGCAAAGAAAATTGGATTTAAGTCAATTAGGGCTTATGCATCCGGATATAATTTATTCTTCTTGACCCCTAAAGGTCTAAGACTTGTTAATCCTGAAGCAAGAACTAAACCGACAGCTGCTTATAACTCTCCTCTTGTAGATGGTTACTCTCGCGGAGGATTTCCTCTCCAGTCGACCATTTCATTCGGACTTGACATTTCACTATAAAAAATTAACAATTAGGAATTATGAAAAATAAGATATTAAAATTGTTTATACTTAGTATTGTTGTACTAGTATCTTCATGTGAGCTGGATTACTATCCGGAGAGTGCAATGGGAGAAGATGTGTACTATAGGAACACTAATGAGATTGTTACGGGTTTGGTTGCCTGTTATAACGGTATGATGAATGTGGTTAAAGAGGAGTGGCGGTTTACAGAACTCAGGTCAGATAATGCTCACTTGGAATCGACTTCATCTTCTGATGCCAACAACGAAGAACTTCGTCGTTTGGATCATATGACTACCACTGCTCAAGATAAATTTATTTTTGATTTTTGTTGGGTTCCAACGTATAATGTTATTGCCAGATGTAATAAAATTTTGGCAAACATAGATAATGTAAGTGACCCTGATACAAAATCGAAGATTAAATCGGAATTGTATGTAATACGTTCTTTAATGTATTTTAATCTTACAAGACTCTTTGGTGAGGTTTGGTTGGTAACAGAACCAATATCTGGAGAAGAAGCTTTAAAGATGACAAAGAGCTCAGTTGACGATATATATGCAAGAATAATTGAAGACCTTGAATTTGCAGCATCAGCGGCAGGTAAACTTCCGTACCCCACTTTCAGTACCGCTTCTGGTATAACTAAACAACCAACAGCCGAAATTGGTCGTATAACTGTTTATGCAGCTAAGGCTCTTCTGGCAAAAGTATATCTTACCAGAAAAAACTACGCTGGAGTTAAAGCAAATCTGCAACCTATTGTAACAGATTATGGTACAAGTGGAATGGTGGCCTTTAATTCTGTTTTTGCAACGAGCAATGAAATGAATAAAGAGATACTTTTTGCTGTGAGATTTAAAGCAGGGGGGTTGGGAATCGGCGCTCCATTCGTAAACTATTTTGCTGCTCGTAACTCATCTTCAACTATAGTTGTTGGAAACGGTATGGGATATAATACTCCTACAGACGGCCTTACAACTAAACTCGGTAATGTAACAACATGGAGTTATACAAGTGGAGGTACACCAATTGATCCGATTTCGACTGTAAGAAACTTAACCGATAAAAGAAACGCTGTAACTGTATCATTCTTTAATAATTTAGTATGGTGGACATCAAAGTATTGGGAAACACCTACAACTGTATTAGTTCTGAATGATGCAGAAACAGATTGGCCTGTAATACGTTATGCAGATGTTCTCCTTATGTATGCAGAAGCATTAAATGATGGCCCCGACAATGATCAAACTAATGCAAGAACTTATGTAAATGCAGTACGAACTAGAGCTGGTTTGGCAAATCTAGATGTTCCTTCGACAAATACTAAAGCAACTATGCACACTGCAATACTGGACGAAAGACGTTTGGAACTTGCATTTGAAAATCAAAGATTCTACGATATGCAAAGAGAGGGGAACGACTATGTTATTAATACATTGAATACCCAGTTTGCAAATGAGAATTTCTATAAGAGTTATACTCAGGGAAGAGGCCCATCTCCAATTACTGCTAGTAATTTGTTGTTACCTATTCCGCTTAATATGACTAAATTATATTAATATAGATGATTGAGAATGTAAAGAGAGTAGTCTTTACAGTCATATTTATTGTAACGGTACATTTGAGTTTATTTGCTCAGAGTACCGTTACTTATAACGACGAAAGGCTAATTAAGCTCAAAGAGGCTTATAACAAAGGCGATATAAGGGTTGTACCTTTTATCCGCACTATTGAAGAGAGTGCTCAAAAATACTTTGAAAATCGTAAATTCAACATTGTTGATTCAAAGCAACACATTGCTCCTAGCAAAGACCCACGCGATTATATAAGTCTGTCGCGTTATTGGTGGCCAGATCCATCTAAAAAAGATGGGATTCCGTATATCAGGTTCGACGGGAAATCCAATCCTGAACTTGAGGAGTACGACTACAGAAAAATAACTGAACTTGAGAGCACGCTCACAAATCTTGGACTCTTATATTATTTAACCTCTAAGGAGAGTTATGCAAAACTTGCTTCCAAAATCCTAAAAGAATTTTATTTGGATTCTGTAACAGGGATGAACCCTAATATGATTTATGCCCAAACAGTTCCTGGTATGATTATGTTGAGAGGAACCGGTATTTTGGACGCGCGTTCCATTGCTTATTCCTTAAATTGTGCAAAACTTATTGAAGGGAGTAAATCCTGGAGTATTGACGATAAGAGGGAGTTACAGGAGTGGGTTAAAACTTTTCTGTATTGGATGCAAAATAGTACTCAAGGGCAGATGGAGTTTAAAGCAGCAAATAATCACGGACTGTGGTACGATGTTACCAGGATGGCAATGTATTGCTATTTAGATGATTTTGAAGGTATCAAAGGTGTGGTTCAGACTTCTTTGATAAAAAGACTTGATGAACAACAAAAGAGCGATGGAAGTTTTCCTCAGGAATTAGCCAGAACTCTTGGTTTGAGCTATACTACATTTGTATTGGATGCTCTTTATGAGGCTGCTGATATTGCCGAAAAAGCTGGTCTCGATTTATGGAGAATCTCCACAAAAAAAGGTTGTTCTATTGCAAAAGGAGTTGAATTTGCCCTTCCTTATTTTCTTAATCCCGATAAATGGCCTTATGAACAGATATCTGCCTTCGAAACAGGAAGAGGTGCTATGGCCTTGTTTATTGCAGGTAAGAAATTGAATAAAAGAGAGTATATTGAAGCAGCATTAAAGATAGGGTATATACCTAAAACAAATTTGAAGTATCTGCTTAACTTTGATATAATTGAAAAATAAGTAATTTTATGAAATCTATTCGAATAATTTACGGACTATTTTTGGGGGCTCTTCTTTTTGGAAGTTGTACAAAGAAGAGCGATATTATTTCAATATTATACGATGACCAGCTTTTAAAAGCGGCCAAAAAGGCTGTTGAACAGAGAGATAGTTCAATTATGCCTGCTTTTGAAGAGTTGAAGCATTATACCGATTCTATATTTTTAAAAATGGAACCGCTAAGTGTTACAAAAGATAAGAAAAGATTGGCACCGAGCAAAGACCCAAGAGATTATATCACATTATCGCCTTACTGGTGGCCTGATCCTTCGATACCTGACGGGGTTCCTTATATAAGAAGAGATGGGGAGAGAAATCCGGAGGTTTATGAGTATCTTGAGCGGGTAAACCTCACTTTAATGGCCGAAGCTGTTCAATCTTTGGCTGTTATGTATTACTTAAGTGATGACGAAAAGTATGCAAAAAAATGTGCAGATATGCTTGATGCTTGGTTTTTAGACCCAGTGACCGGTATGAACCCTAATATGACTTATGCTCAGTCAGTTCCTGGGATGAAAGAGATACGAGGAACGGGTATCATAGAGGCACGCAGGATAGCTTGTGCTCTGAACGCTGCAAAAATAATTGAGGGGTCTGCCTCATGGGATAAAGAGAGTGAAACTGATTTGAAAGATTGGGCCAATGCATTCAGATACTGGCTCGAACACAGCGTCAACGGATTAACCGAATTTAAAGCCCCCAATAATCATGGGCTCTGGTATGAATTGACTCATCAGGCAGTTGTTATGTATGGCGGTGACTATGAGTATCTTCAAAAAATTATTGAGACACAACAATTACCCAGAATTGCATTTCAAATGGATCCGGACGGATCGCTCCCTGCAGAATTAGCTAGAACTCTTGGTCTTCATTATTCTACTTTTGCGATAGAGGCTTTGAATTTGTCTGATATTATTGCCGGTAAAATTGGAATGAATCTATGGGAGTATAAATCGGAAAATGGTAAAGGGATGCTGCTTGGAATCAATTATTTGAAGCCATTTTGGGAAAACCCTCAAACATGGCCGCATATGCAAATTAAACCGTTCGAAAAGGAGAGGGGAGCTCTTCTTCTTTATTGTGCGGGTTTGCGTACTAAAAACGAAAACTTAACAGGAGCAGCTAAACAGATCGGATTTAAACCGGATATTAACGAAAACGAAAATTCAAGTTCGATTCCAAGAATTAATGCAGTTCTTTACTATAAAATTAACTTGTAGTTTTTCTTTAGTTGATTCTGAACAAAGGTGGTTTCTTTGGGAATATTTAAATTGATTCCTTAATCGACTTATGTTAATGCACAGGCGAATGCCTCCTCATTTATTTGTGTAAAGTTATTGGTGACTATCAAAAGTAAACACAATTTAGCTTGTTGGCTCGTTGGTCAGTATGCTGTTAATTATAAGGAAGCAGATCTGTTTGATAAATGCTTTTGAAATAAACAAAATGCTGTATTTTCGACAAAAACTGCATATCTTGGTCTTGATATTTATAAGAAATTTGATTTGAAACTATTAAAGTCAAAACAAAAAGTACTTATTAAACAAGAATTATGGATGCCGAATTAAATTCACACAACAAAGAGGATTATCCTCCGATGCACACAGCCGAACACATCCTGAACCAAACGATGATAAGAATGTTCGGATGCAATCGTTCCCGCAACAGCCACATAGAACGTAAAAAAAGCAAGTGCGACTATTTTATTGAAAAAGAGCCATCTGCCCAACAGATAGCCGAAATTGAAAATAGAGTCAACGATGTCATTTCAATGAATCTAGATGTGACTGAAGCATTGGTGAACAGAGATAGTGTTCCCGACTTTATTGATTTGAGCAAGCTTCCCGATAATGCAAGTCACACATTAAGACTAGTTTATGTTGGCAATTACGATGCATGTGCCTGTATAGGAGAACATGTTAAGAACACATCCGAAATCGGACGGTTCAAGATAATAAGTACCGATTTTGAGCAAGGCAGATTCAGACTCAGATTCAAACTTGAGAGTTAATATGAACATAAAACGTGCTTTTTTTTTCTTGGTTATATTTACTCTCAGCACAACCTTGTCAATAGCACAAACGAATCTGCCGGGTAAATTAAAAGAATTCGAAGGTTCAGGAAAACCTCTTGTTGTTACATTTTGGGCAACATGGTGTTCTCCGTGTATAGAAGAGTTGGAAGCTTTATCTGAACATTACAAAGAGAATTCAAAAAGTCTGAGTTTTGATTTTGTTGCAGTGAGTATAGACGATACACGTTCATCGGCCAAAGTAAA
>CAZOOH010000014.1:0-18861 GCA_964581375.1 uncultured Muribaculaceae bacterium | reverse complement strand
ATTAAAGCCGATCTTGAAGCTTCATTCAAATTGATTTAACTCTTATGCAGAAGGCTAACTATAAATACAATTATACTTTCAGTTTCGAAAGCGGGGAGACAATTCCCGCTTTGGAAATCTGTTATCATCATACGGAAAATCTGAATTCAGACCTCCCGGTTATATGGATCTGCCATGCTCTCACCGCTAATTCCAATCCGGAAGAGTGGTGGAATCTGCTTGTAGGTGAAGGAAATTTCTTTGATACCAAAAAATACAGAATAATTTGCGCCAATGTTATAGGTTCATGCTACGGTTCTACAGGGCCCTCATCATCAGACGAAAACGGAGAGCAATATTTGCTTCGATTTCCGAAAGTAACTGTAAGAGACATCGTTGCTTCAATGGAACTGCTTCGAAAACATCTTGGGATTAAGTCAATTGACTTTTTAATTGGAGGATCAATCGGCGGATTTCAGGCTCTTGAATGGAGCGTTTCTAACCCCGATTTAATTAAATCGGTGGCACTTGTTGCCTGCAATGCTCAAATTACTCCTTGGGCTACTGCATTTAACGAATCTCAAAGAATGGCTCTTTATGCAGATGACTCCTTTTTCAAACAGGAATCGGTTGATGGAGGCAAAAAGGGTCTGGCAGCAGCAAGATCTGTCGCGCTTCTTTCATATCGCTCTTATGACGGATATTCAATCGGACAAAAAGAGGAGAACCCGGATTTTCTCTTCGCAAATAAATCTTGTACTTATCAGGTTTATCAGGGCAAAAAATTGGTTGACAGGTTTAATGCTTACTCGTATTACACATTGACAAAATCGGTAGACAGCCACAATATTGGCCGCAACCGCGGAGGAAACGAGAATGCACTCTCTTTGGTAAAAGCTAAGACAGTTGTAATAGGCATTGATTCAGATGCTCTTTTTCCTGTAACCGAACAGAAATACATAGCTCATAATATTAAAGGGGCTATTTATGAAGAGATATCTTCAAAATACGGACACGACGGTTTTCTGCTGGAAAGTGAGCAGATTGCCGCTATCATATCAAAACATTTTAAAATTTTTCAATAGATGCAAGTACTTAAATTTGGAGGCACATCGGTAGCCAACGCACAAAACATCTCCAAAGTAATCGAAATTACTCGGGAAGCATTGCCTAAAGGCAAAACAGTATTAGTAGCCTCAGCTGTGAGTAAGTGTACGGATTCGCTTATTAAAATTGCTGAGCTGGCCTCGAGAAATGACAAATCTTATCTCGAGCTTATTAATGATCTTGAAGCAAGACACATTCAGATTATTAACGACCTGATTACTGAAACCTCTACGACGCATTCTGAATTAACGTGCTCATCTGCATTTAACTCTTTACGTGAAGTTTGTAACGGAATATCTATGGTTAAGGAGCTCACTGCGGCCACTCTCGATCAAATAATGAGCTACGGCGAAATAATATCAACTAAGATTATCAGTGATAAGTTCTCGGCTTTAGGTATTGATCATCTGTGGCTGGATTCAAGGCAACTTATTAAGACAAAACTTCAATACAGTCAAAACAGTGTCGATTTTAAAGCTACTGAAAAGCTGATTCGTAAAGCTATTGAAGAGGATAATCATAAACTCTTCATCCTCCCGGGGTTCATTGCCAGTGACTCTTCGGGCAGAACTACAACCCTTGGCAGAGGCGGGTCGGATTACACTGCATCTATTGTGGCTGTTTGCGCAAACTCGAATCTGCTTGAAATCTGGACAGATGTAAACGGAATGATGACTGCCGATCCAAGAATTGTTCCTGAGGCTACAACAATAAAAAACATCTCTTACAAAGAGGCACTTGAGTTGTCGCATTTTGGAGCTAAAGTTGTTTATCCTCCTACAATTCAGCCAGTTATAAGCAAAGAGATTCCAATTGCAGTCAAAAATACTTTCCAGCCTCATGGTGAATGGACTTTGATTGAGAGCCATCCTGCTGAGAGTCAGAATAAAGTAAGGGGAATATCTTCCAGCAATAAGATTGCTTTATTGTCGATTGAGGGCAGCGGAATGGTCGGGATTCCGGGATATTCGAGTAAACTTTTCGGAGCTCTTGCGAACAGAGGAGTAAATATTATTCTAATCACTCAAGCCTCTTCTGTACACACTATGTGTATTGCTGTTGACGAAAAAGACGCTGAAATTTCGAAAGAGGCTATTGAGGAGACGTTTACTTATGAAATTTCTCTTGGCAAACTGGAACCGCTGAAGGTCGAGACCGGAAACTCAATTATTTCTATTGTTGGTGACGATATGAAAAATCAAGCCGGTACAAGCGGCAGAATGTTCGATGCACTGGGCAGATCTGGTATTAATATAAGAGCTATCGCACAGGGCTCTTCAGAGAGGAATGTATCTGCCATAATTTCGAGCAAAGATATTGAAGAGGCTACTAAGATTATTCACAGGGAATTCTTCGGACAAAAGGTAAAAAGGCTTAACGTAATTATTGCAGGCTATGGCAATGTGGGTAAAGAGGTTGTTGCGATAATTGAAAAACAGTCATCTGCAATATTGGAAAAATACAATACCGATGTGAGGCTTGTTGGTGTTGCGAACAGTAAACGCTCTCTCATTGACAGAGCGGGCCTTAAAGGTGTTACAGAGTCAAGATTGAACGAAAAGGGTATTGAATATGATATTGACGATTTAGTAAAAAAGACAATACTGCTCTCTCTAAAGAATACAGTTTTTGTCGATTGTACTGCAAGTGAAGAGGTTAGTAAAAAATATCCTGAATTATTACGAAACGGGATAAATGTAGTAACCAGTAATAAAATTGCAAATTCTTCATCTTTAAAGTTTTACAACGAAATACGATCTGCCTCAAAAATCGGAACCTCTTTTTTCTTTTATGAAACTAACGTAGGAGCTGCTCTGCCGGTTATCTCAATGATTCATCAGATGATTAGCAGCGGCGATGAAATTAAGTCAATCGAAGGTCTTTTATCCGGGACTCTTAACTATCTCTTCAGCAATTATAACGGTACAAAATGTTTTGCCGATCTTGTTGAAGAAGCCAGAGCTGCCGGGTTTACAGAACCTGATCCAAGATTGGATTTATCGGGGAGAGATGTCCTTAGAAAATGTTTGATTTTGGCAAGAGAGATTGGATACAAATTGGAAGAGAAAGATATTACAGTCGATAAGTTTATCCCCGAAGAGTTTTTTAAAGGATCAATTGCCGATTTTTACAATAATCTGAGAGGATATGAGGAAACTTTCAAGAGCATCTATAACCAATCAAAATCTAAGGGCGAAAAATTAAAATTTGTGGCATCTGTTTCAAACGGGAAAGCAGGAATAGGTATTAAGTCTGTAGGCCATGATCATCCTTTGTATGCAATTGATGAAGATAATTCGGTAATAATTGTTTCTAACGATTATCCACGGCCGGTAAAAATTACAGGAGCAGGCGCCGGAGCAAGACAAACAGCAACAGGAGTATTCAATGACCTTTTAAAAATAAACGTAATCCAATGAAAGTAGCAGTAGTAGGAGCCACAGGATTAGTAGGCTCAAAAATGTTAGAAATTCTTAGTGAAAGAAATTTTCCTGTAACTGAACTAATCCCTGTCGCATCAGAAAGGTCGGCAGGGAGCAAAGTAGAGTTCAAAGGTGAATTGTATACTGTAGTAACTCCAGCAAGGGGTGTAGAACTAAAGCCAGATGTTGCAATCTTTTCGGCCGGGGGAGATGTATCAAAAGAGTGGGCTCCAAAATTTGCAGAAATCGGTTGCCGTGTGGTTGATAACTCATCTTGCTGGAGAATGGATCCAACCAAAAAGCTGGTTATTCCCGAAATTAACGGCGATGTACTCACAAAGGAGGACTTAATAATTGCAAACCCAAACTGTTCTACAATTCAAATGCTTGTTGCAATTGCACCACTTCACAAAGCATTTGGAATTAAGCGAATTGTGGTTTCTACATATCAATCAGTTACCGGAACAGGACAAAAAGGGGTTAATCAATTGGTTAGCGAAAGAGAGGGAAAAGAGCAGAACGGTACAAAACAGGCGTATAAATATCAGATTGACCTGAACTTGATCCCTCAGATTGATAGTTTTACCGATAACGGATATACCAAAGAGGAGTTGAAGATGGTAAACGAAACTCATAAGATAATGGGTGATTCATCGATTGGAGTATCTCCCACAACGGTAAGGGTTCCGGTAATGGGTGGCCACTCAGAATCGGTAAATATTGAATTTGAAAAAGAGTTTACACTTGAGCAGATATTTGATTTGCTCTCAAAAGCACCCGGAGTAACTCTTCAGGACGACCCATCTGTGCAGGTATACCCTATGCCTCTTTTTGCCGAAGGAAAAGATGATGTTTTTGTCGGTAGAATCCGCAGAGATATCAGCCGGGAGAAATCTCTAAACATGTGGGTGGTGTCGGATAATCTGCGCAAAGGTGCAGCAACAAATGCAGTGCAGATTGCCGAGATATTGTTGAAAAAAGGTTTCATCGGTTAAATTATTTTAGTTTTCGAGGACACTTTTTTGTTAACTTTGTTCACTAAATTTTTAAGATGATGAACAAATATACCGAGAGTGAGATAATTACGCTGGAGTGGAACGAACATATCAGACGCAGGCCGGGTATGTACATCGGAAAACTTGGAGACGGTTCTTCGCCCGACGACGGTATATATGTTCTTATCAAAGAGGTCATGGATAACTCCATAGATGAATATGCTATGGGGAACGGAAAAGAGATTTTGATAGAAATTTCAGAAAAAAACGTTACAATTCGTGACTACGGTCGCGGTATTCCTTTGGGCAGTCTTATTGATGCCGCAAGTAAAATGAATACCGGTGCAAAATACGATAATAAAGCATTTAAGAAATCTGTCGGATTGAACGGTGTCGGAATAAAGGCTGTAAATGCCCTATCGGCATCGTTTACAATTCAGTCATTCCGTGAAGGTGAGTGTCGGACGGCAGAGTTTTCGAAAGGTGAATTAAAAAACGATATTACCTCTTTAAGTCCGGAAAAGAACGGAACGAAGGTAAGTTTTCTTGCAGATGAGTCTCTTTTTGGGCACTATCAGTTTAATCTCGAGTTTATTGAGAGCATGTTTCGTAACTACTCCTATTTGAATACCGGGTTAGTTATAAAATTCAACGGAAAAGAGTTTATATCTAAAAACGGACTACTCGATTTATTAAATGAAACTTTAACAAAAGAACCGCTTTATCCGGCAATTCATCTTAAAGGCGAAGACATTGAAATTGCAATAACTCACGGCAATGATTACGGAGAGAGTATATCTTCTTTTGTTAACGGACAGTATACAACTCAGGGAGGTACACACCTTTCGGCATTCAGAGAATCAGTTGCCAAAACAATAAAAGATTTCTTTAAAAGGGATTTTGACCCAAGCGATATAAGACAATCAATGATTGCAGCAATCAGCATAAAGGTACAAGAACCTGTTTTTGAATCTCAAACCAAGACCAAGCTCGGCTCAAAAGAGATTGCTCCCGGAGGAATGAGTGTACGGAATTTTATTGCAGAATTCTTAACTGAGCACTTAGACAACTATCTGCACAGACACAGCGATGTAGCAGATTCTATTTTAAGAAAGATTCTCGAGTCGGAAAAAGAGAGAAAAGCAATTTCGGGAATTCAAAAACTTGCCAGAGAGAGGGCCAAGAAGGCAAATATGCATAACAGGAAGCTTCGTGATTGCAGGGTTCACTACAACGAAAAAGATGCGAAAGCTCAAGACAGCATGCTCTTTATTACCGAGGGTGATTCTGCGAGCGGTTCAATCACCAAAAGTCGCGATGTTACTACACAAGCTGTATTCAGTTTAAAAGGAAAACCTAAAAACTCTTATGGACTCAGCAAAAAAATTGTTTACGAAAACGAAGAGTTCAACCTGTTACAAGCAGCACTTAATATAGAGGAAGATCTTGAAAATCTCAGATACAATAAAATTATTGTGGCAACCGATGCCGATGTTGACGGAATGCACATTCGATTATTGCTGCTTACATTTTTCCTTCAGTTTTTTCCTGATCTGATTCGTCAGGGACACCTGTATATATTGCAGACACCACTTTTCAGGGTAAGAAACAAGAAAGAGACAATTTATTGCTATAATTCCGAAGAGAAGGAGAGCGCTCTTAAAAAACTGGGTGAAAACTCCGAAATTACCCGATTCAAAGGTTTAGGAGAAATCTCTCCCGATGAGTTCAAATATTTTATTGGTGAGAATATTCGTCTAGATAAAGTCAGACTTGGAAACGACGATAATATCCCCGAACTTCTTGAGTTCTATATGGGCAAAAACACTCCAGACCGACAAATCTTTATAAAACAGAATCTTCGTTTGGAACTGATTGTAGAAGAGGATTAATCTTTTTTGCAGTAAGATATTTTAAGTAAACAGCCGGAGTAATTCCCATACTCTCTTTGAAGTGCCTACCCAATGCTCTGCTGCTGCCAAAACCGCTCATAAGCGATAAATCCTCCATAGATAGAGGAGAGTTATCTGCCACACTTTTCTCAATCAGTGATTTTGCTGCCTCAACTCTCAATTTAGTTATGAAATCACGGTAAGAGACCCCTTTTTCGTTAAATGCCCTCGACAAATAGGTTCTATTGGTTCCTGCCTCTTTTGAAAGCCATGTCATTGACAAACTATCGTTTAAAAAAAGCTGTTTGTCATTAATAATCTTTGTAGCCCTGTCAAGTATTTCCGAATAAGATTTTGGCGGTTTGTAAGGTTTAATTGAACGAATTCTTTTAAATCCTTCAAAAGGAATAAAATTAAGGAGTTTTTTAGCTGATTCGAGAATCTTCACGCACTTTTAATTTTTCTTTTTGTTCCTTACACCAATCCGAAGGTGTGGTCCCGGCATAGATTCTAAATGCAATTGTAAATGCAGCCATTGAACCAAAACCCGATTTTACGCATAAATCATCCATTGAGATACTCATATTTGAGTAAAAGATACTTTTAGCCTCCTCTATTCTGTAATAATTCAATAACTGACTGAAATTTTTATTCATCGCCTCATTAATTACCCTTGAGAGATACGTTTTATTAGTATAAATGCTTTGTGATACCTCATTGATGGTAAGATTCGGCTTTAAAAATGGTTTCTGTTCTTCAAAAAGTTTAATAAGTCTGGATTTAATTTCTTCAATTTTACTCTCTTCATAATAATGCCCGGCTTTTTTGTTCTGAACAGAATATGGTTCGGTAGGACATTCAATCAGTTTACTTTCAAGGCTTTTTTTACCGATAAATCCTTCAAAGTACAAACTATGAAAGGTATTAATTGATGAAATGACATGAATTACCGATATCAGAATAAAGATTGTAAAGACCATATAATGGTATAATCTTATTGCATTGACAAGAAATAATACAATGGTCGTTGTCATTAACAATGAAGTAATAATAAACATAAATATATTATTTCTCAAATCGGAATTCCCGGGAATATTGAAAAAAAGAATCCTGAAGGCTCTTCGAAGGAAGAGAGCATTTACAAATACAAGAACAGATATATTAATAATCACCATTATAGAAATAAATATTCTGCCATTTAAAGCATTAAGCAAATTGCCGGCAGATATTAGTTTAAGCAAGAGGATATTTGCTATAAACAGAAGTACAAATGTTGAGAGAGAAAATTTAAAGATACTCCTCTTTGATATTTTTTGATATACAAAAAAGATTGATGTAAGGTATAGTTGCAGAGAGAATAGCAGTATAAACGGATATGGTTTCTCGAGCAGAGTATGTTGCTCGTCATTTAAAACAATTGCTTTAATCAGAATCAGAAGAGCAGTAAAAAAATAACCTACTGAGAGAATTTGAATCTCACTCCCGCATTTAATCCCAGAGTACTTAGCAATATAAAAATGGAATATTAAATAAATAACCATTAAGATAAAAAATGCAACTGCAAAAAAATCAAAAGTACTGAGGAGAGGAGTTGAAATTAACAATTCATTCATAAGTTTAGTTTTTAGTATAGACAAATATATAAAAAACCAGCCTTTAAATATGAACAAACCGTTAAATATTAAAGAATTATCTATTTTTAAAAAAAATATTTACTTTTTTATGCGGTCGAAACCTTGCCCATAAACTCCCATGACGCTACCTACAGAAAGGAATGCGTCGCGATCGATCTCTTTCACAATTTGAAAAACCATACTGGATTCGGTTTTGCGGATTATTACCATAATTACGTGCCCTTGCTCTCTTGTGTACCAACCTTTTGCATCAATCACCGTAACACCGCGACCCATTTCGGTAATTCTTTGGGCAATCTCCTCATATTTTTTTGAAAAAATAAAGACTTGGAGCGACTGTTTGTTTCCGGAGAGTACAAGGTCAATAGTATAACCGGTGACCGATATAAGCAAGAAACCATAAATAATTGTAGCCAGTCTCATTCCCAATGTGCCATCGGAAGGCATTAAAATTGAACTCGCAATAATTATTACATCAACCGTCAAAATAATCTTCCCCGGCGAAATATTCCTGTATTTATTTATTATCAGAGCAATTATGTCAGTTCCGCCTGAACTGCCTCCCTGAGTAAAAGTAAGTCCAATTCCCAAACCTGCAAAAGCACCTCCAATAATTGCACACATAAGTTTCCCGTTTTCAAGAGCAATGTCTTTTATTAAATCGGCCGGTATCCAACCCGGAAGAAATTCCAGATAAACCGAAGTGATAATAATCGCAAAGACAGTTTTTACCCCGAAACCTTTGCCCAAAATCTTGAGAGCAAGTCCAAGTAATATTGCATTTAAAATAAAATATGTATAACTCACAGGAAAACCTGTTGAATAATATAGAATTGCAGAAAAGCCTGTAACTCCTCCTCCAACCATTTTATTGGGTAAAAGAAATAGAACCCAAGCCAGTGAATAAATCAACAGACCCAGAGAAATTATCAAATACTCCTTAAAATATGTTATGAAACCTTTTGTTTTCTTTTCCATAATTTACCTCCGGCTTTTAATTGATCAAAACCTTGTCCGTAAACACTCATAACAGTAGTAACCGAAATAAAGGCATCCTGATCGGTCTCTTTAATAACTTTACTAATCTCCGGAAGTTGCGATTTACGGGCAATAATTATCAAAACCTTGCTTTCCGATTTAGTATACCAACCAATCGAAGAGAGAGCAGTAACACCCCTGTTTAATTCGCTGTTTACCTTATCGGCAATTTCGTCATATTTTGCAGAAAAAACAAGAATCTGTACCGATTGTTTATTCCCGGTGAGTACCATATCGATAACATAAGAAAATGACACCATTACTATATAGCCGTAAATAACATCCTGCAATACCTTTCCCGGAAGCAAAATTATTGAACCGATAATTACCAAATCGGTAAAAAAGAATACTCTGCCAGGTGAAGTCTCTCTGTATTTTGCAACAATAAGAGCAACAATATCGGTCCCGCCGGTGCTGCCTCCTTGTAAAAAAATTATTCCAATACCTATCCCGCTAAGTGTACCTCCGATAAGAGCATTCAGCATCTTCTCATCAATGGTAGAAACCCACGGAATAAGCGGCAAAACTCTAAATAGTACAGTAGCGACCAATATACAGTATATGGTTTTAAATCCGAACCCCTTTCCGATTATCAAAATTCCAATAAGTACAAGAACAGAGTTGATTCCAAGATAAAAATATGATACCGAAATTCCGGTTGCATAACTCAAAATTGCCGACAGACCACTTACCCCTCCTCCGGCTATTTGATGCGGAATCAAAAAAGCAGTCCAACTGAAAACAAATATCAACAGACCGAAAGTCATTATTAAATATGATTTCAGTTCATTAAAAGTGCTATGTTTCATAGATTTTTCGGCAACCATATACCTAAATATTAATTATTGATTTTGAATATGTTACAGCTGCACCCTTTATAATAACCCTGTCGCCGTTCATCGAACAAAATAATTTACCGCTACGGGCAGATATCTGCTTTGCAAATAGTGAATCCTTTTGAAGCTTTTCCGACCAATATGGCGCGAGAGTACAGTGGGCTGAACCTGTTACAGGATCTTCGAACAGCGTGGCTCCCGGAGTGAAGAATCTTGATACAAAATCACACTCCTCGCCTTTTGCCGTAACAATTATTCCCCCTGTTCCAAGATTAAGTTTATCGACAATCATTCTGTCGAAATTTATTCCGGCAACATCGCTCTCTTTATCGTAGACCAACAAATAGTCTCTCGATTTATAAACTTCCCGTGGCATAAGCGAAATACTTCCCGAAATTTCAGGAGGTAAAGTTGAAGGTAAAGCTTTTCTAACAGGAAAATTTAAAGAGTACAGATTTATTTCGTCTGAACTCTCTTTTGTGACAGTTAAATTGCCGGAACATGTGTAAAACGTTACAGTTGAGCCGGAAAATCCCAATTCGCTGAACAAAATATGAGCAGATGCCAATGTTGCATGTCCGCATAAATCCATTTCAATATCGGGAGTAAACCATCTTAGCCTGTATCCGTTTCCTTCACTGAGTAAAAACGCACTCTCCGGCAGATTATTTTCAGAAGCAATTCTGAGCATTAAATTATCGGAAACCGGTTCCGGTAATATAACAACAGCAGCCGGATTCCCTTTGAAAACCTCATCAGTAAAAGCATCTGCCTGAAAAGACCTTAGCTCCATTATACAACGATATTAATAATCTTGTTCGGAACAACAATTATTTTCTTGATTGCTGCACCTGCCAAATACTTCTCAGTATTTTCATTAGTTTTCACAGCTTCCTCAACCTCCTTTACAGTGGCCGATTTGCTCATTGTCAGTTTGTATCTCAGCTTTCCGTTAAAAGAGACAGGATACTCAAAGCTATCTTCGACTGTGTAGGCTTCCACAAATTGAGGAAACTGAGCAAAAGTTATACTCTCTTTATGACCGCAAAGGCTCCACAACTCTTCGCAAATATGAGGAGCAAAAGATGAGAGAAGGATAGTCATCGGTTCAAGAATCTCCCTCTTGTTACATTTATATTCATAAAGTTCATTCACGGCAATCATGAAAGCACTAACCCCGGTATTAAACGAAAATGCTTCGATATCGGTCTCAATTTTCCTGATTAATTTATGAAGAGTCTTGAGTTCATTGGCATTGGCCTTTTCCATCGAAACAGAAAAATTTTCGCCGTTAAAGAATAACCTCCAGAATCTTTTAAGGAAGCGGTGAACTCCGTCAATCCCTTTTGTATCCCAAGGTTTCGACTGCTCTAAAGGCCCAAGAAACATCTCATACATTCGTAAAGTATCGGCACCGAAGTTTTCGCAAATCATATCGGGATTAACCACATTAAACATAGATTTACTCATCTTCTCAACAGCCCAACCGCAAACATATTCGCCGTTTTCCAAAATAAATTCGGCATTGGCATATTCAGGCATCCACGCTTTAAAAGCATCCAAATTAAGCTTGTCATTGTTTACGATATTGACATCTGCATGAATCTCAGTTGTCTCGTAATTGTCCTTTAATCCGTAAGATACAAAGGTATTTGTACCCTTAATTCTGTAAACGAAATTAGAGCGACCCTGAATCATTCCCTGGTTAATTAACTTTTTGAAAGGCTCCTCCTTACATACATAACCCAAGTCATACAAAAATTTATTCCAAAACCTGGAATAGATCAAGTGTCCGGTAGCGTGCTCAGTACCACCGATGTACAAATCAACATCTTGCCAATAATCATCTGCCGCTTTACTCACCAACTCATTTTCGTTATGAGGGTCCATGTAGCGCAAATAATATGCACTGCTTCCGGCAAAACCGGGCATAGTACTCTTTTCCAATGGGAAACCTTCAAAAGTCCAGTCAGCTGCCCTTGCCAAAGGAGGTTCTCCCGATTCGGTGGGAAGAAATTTATCTACCTCAGGCAACTCCAAAGGCAGATTCTCAAGCTTCAGCGGAGTTGCAACTCCATCTTTGAAATAGATTGGAAACGGCTCTCCCCAATATCTTTGCCTTGAGAAAATGGCGTCTCTCAATCGGTAATTAATCTTCCTTTTGCCAATACCCATTTTTTCCACTTCATCAATAGCAGCAGGTATCGCCTCTTTAACACTCATTCCGTTCAGGAAGCCCGAATTACACATTATACCCTCTTTCGCATCAAAACTCTCTTGAGACACATCGCACCCTTCGATTAGAGGCTTTACAGGCAGATTATATGTTTTTGCAAAAACGTAGTCTCTGCTGTCGTGCGCAGGCACAGCCATAATAGCCCCTGTTCCGTAACCGGCCAATACATATTCCGAAATCCAAACAGGAAGCTCCTCTCCCGTAAAAGGATTAATTGCATAAGAACCTGAAAATACACCCGAAACCTTTTTAGTTTCCGCTATCCTCTCCCTTTCGGTCTTTCTTTTAGCAGCTAAAACATACTCATCTACATCGTTTTTTTGTTGTGCAGATGTTAGTTTTGCTACCCACTCACTCTCAGGAGCAAGAACCATAAAAGTTGCGCCGAAAACAGTATCTGCTCGAGTAGTAAAAATAACCATATCGTACTGAGACTCCCCGTTGCTTACCTTAAAAGTCATTTCGGCACCTTGAGAACGACCAATCCAGTTACGTTGCATCTCCTTAAGAGAGTCAGTCCAGTCGACCTTTTCGAGATCGCTGAGCAACCTCTCGGCATAGGCACTTACTCTAAGTTGCCACTGCTGCATCTTCTTCTGTTCTACAGGGTGACCGCCTCTGACAGAAAATCCCTCTTTTACCTCATCATTGGCAAGCACAGTTCCTAAAGCGGCACACCAGTTTACAGAAGTCTCTCCCAGGTATGCAATCCTGTACTGCATCAGAATCCTCTCCTTTTCAACTGCGCTGAATGCACTCCACTGCTCTGCCGAAAATATATCCACATCGCCGCAAGCTGCATCGACTCCGGAATTTCCGCTCTTTTCGAAAATTTTTACCAGAGATTCAATACTCTCGGATTTTTTTGAAACATTATTATACCAGTGAGCAAACATCTCCAGAAAAGCCCACTGAGTCCATTTATAATATTTTGGATCACAAGTTCTAACCTCTCTCGACCAATCATACGAAAATCCGATTCTGTCCATTTGCTCACGATAGCGGGCAATATTTTTTTCGGTAGTATCGGCAGGATGCTGTCCGGTTTGAATAGCATATTGTTCCGCAGGGAGCCCGAAAGCATCATAACCCATCGGGTGAAGAACATTGAATCCTTTTAACCTTTTGTATCTGCTGTAAATGTCGCTTGCAATGTAACCCAGCGGATGTCCAACGTGCAGTCCCGCCCCCGAAGGATATGGGAACATATCCAAAACATAATATTTGGGTTTAGATAAATCTGTTTCGACCTTAAAAGTTCCATGGGCTGCCCAATAGCTCTGCCACCTCTTCTCAATATCAAGAAAATTGTATTCCATTTACAGTAAAAATTAGGTGACAAAAGTACTAAAAAAAACTATCTCTTAAGTCTGAATTCGATAGGTATTGAAACTCTTGAGCGTACGGGTTTTCCCGATATTACGGCTGCCTTCCATTTTGGAGAGGCCTTCACTACCCTTACAGCCTCATCGTCAAGAGAGCTGTCAACAGATTCAATTACATCGACCTGTGAAACCGAGCCGTCTTTCTCAATAACAAATTCCAGAACCACTCTGCCTTGAATTCCCGCTTTTAAAGCATATTCAGGATATTTCACATATTTATATACCCAATTCTTAAGAAAATCTTTTTCGTCGCCGCGAAGGAAAGTAGGTCTTTTCTGAACTTCAGACATGGAGTAAATCTTTTTTGCCGGGTCAGAGTCCTGGTCGGCAGATAGTACGTTCCTTCTCAACATCTTTTCTCTGTCTGAGACACTTCTGACTAAATCAAAAACATATTCGCAAACAGACTCCATCTGCGCATAATCCAATTTATCGGACAAATCCTTTAAAGTATGATAATCACTGTGCAACCCTGTAGTAAAGAGAGCAACAGGGATTCCGGCAGATGCAAACGGCTGATGATCGGAAGGGAAGTAGTCGTAATTGAATACCTTCGGATACACTTTGTATATGTTCTCACTCATCCTGTTAAATACCTCGTTTTGCTGCACATCGGGAACCACCGTGTATGCACGCAAAAAGTTTTCGCCTCCCGAACGCCCGACCATATCTAAATTAACCATGTAATCTACTTTAGATATCTGCCCGAAAGCCCTGTTAACAAAATACCACGACCCTGTCATTCCAACCTCCTCTGCACCAAATGCGACAAAAAGGAGCGATCTTTTAAAAAGAAATTTCTGAGCAGCCGCCATCTTGGCAATTCCCATCATACAAGCCACCCCTGAGGCATTATCGTCGGCACCCCTGAAAATCTGCAAGGAATCTTTGCCGTTAATATTCATAAAATAGCTGCCCAAATGGTCGTAGTGAGCACCAATTACAATGTACTCATTTTTGAGAACGGGGTCATACCCCTCAACAATTCCCACAATATTCCTCGAATAGATTGTGTCGCCTTTACCCGAAACAAACGAAAAATCCTGCCCCTCGGCAGGGTAAAGAAGCTCTACACCGTTTTGAGTAAAAATCCGGCTTATATAATCGGCCGTTCTTTTTTCAAATTCACTTCCCGACTTACGGCCTTTAAGCGAATCGGCAGTAAGAACTTTAGTAAACGTTTTTAAATCGTTAATTATCGAAGGTTGTGCAGATACCTGTATTGACAGAGCAACCGCAAAGAGAAAAAGTGCTGTTTTTTTCATAAAAAATTATTGTTCTGCCGGCATTCAGGCAAGCATCAATCCCTTTTAAAGTGAGGCATCGACTCCGGTAATTCAATCGAGAGTTCAACCAATCCGGCGATTTCGCCGTTTTCTATCCAAGGAGTTTGATGAATCATTTTTTTAACACCGTTCTTCTCGATAGTATATGTATTAGACTCCCCTGTGGCAAGCATCTGCTCAATTTTAGCCCACGAATTTGCATTATGACAATCCTTGAGATTTTTGCCGATTAAATTACCGTATTTTTCAAAAGTCTTAGCGGCTTTGGCGTTCCGGTAAACCACAACGCCATCTTTATCGCAGACTGTAACAGCAAATCCCGTTTCGTTACTCCAATCAGAAACCATAATGGATTACTCTTTATAAAACGGCATCTTAACAACAACCGCTTTTAATAATTTATCCCTAACCTTAATAAAAATCTCTGACCCTAACTTTGAGAATTCGCTTGCAACATAAGCCATTCCGACTGCTTTTTTTACTGCCGGACCCATTGTTCCTGAAGTAACTGTTCCAATAACCGTGCCTGATGAGTCACAAACCTCATAACCGTGCCTTGGAATACCCCTGTCCAAAAGTTCGAAGCCCACAAGTTTACGTTTAACACCGTCACTTTTTAGCTTTAGCATAAAATCTTTATCGATGAAATCGCCCTTAGCATCGCTGAATTTAGTAATCCATCCAAGCCCGGCTTCAAGAGGTGAAGTAGTATCGTCAATATCATTTCCATATAAACAGAAGCCCATTTCAAGACGTAAAGTATCTCTGGCGCCGAGACCAATAGGAGTGATTCCGAACTCTTTACCTGCTTCAAAGACAGCGTTCCATAAAACATCGGCATCTTCATTGGCAACATAAACCTCACATCCGCCCGAACCGGTATATCCGGTAGTCGATAAAATCGCATTTTTTATACCGGCCACTGTCAGTTTTTTGAAAGTGTAGTACTCCATCTCCAAAATCGGTTCATCGCAAATCTTTTGCATAACCTTAAGCGCAAGAGGGCCCTGAATTGCAAGCTGGCAGATTTCGTCTGATGCATTATAGAGCTCTCTTCCCGGAGTCAAATTAAATTTTGGAGCAACTGAGCAAAGATGATTCCAGTCTTTCTCAATATTTGAAGCATTCACAACAAGCAGATACGTTTCGCTGTCAACACAGTATACAAGTAAATCATCGACTATCCCACCTTTACCGTTGGGAAAACAAGAGTATTGAACCTTTCCGGGATACAAAACAGAAGCATCATTAGATGTAGTGTACTGAACAAAAGGAAGGGCATTCGGACCTTTAACCCAAATCTCTCCCATGTGCGACACATCAAATACTCCAACCTTCTCTCTTACCTGATTATGTTCTTCATTAATACCTACGTACTCAACCGGCATGTTATAACCGGCAAACGGCACCATTCGTGCACCTAACTCTATGTGTTTAGAAGTAAACGCTGTTGATTTCATTTTTCTTTATGTAATTTTTGTGTTTTGTCGTAAATCCATACCTCCTCTTCGTCAATACCGAGGTCAATGAGTTTCCTCATATTAACATAAGCCTCTTTCTCGTCATCGGTGCAGTAGGCCGAAACAACCTTAAATCCATTTTTGAAATCAAGGTATTCGGGAGAAAAATTGAGTGCTTTAATTTGGCTCACTTTTTTAGCCGCATTCTCTTCAATCTTAAAACTGCCTACAATAACGTAAAATCTTTTAGCCATTGAAGAGTAGCCCCCTGCAGCAGTGACTGTCTGAGCTGCTTTGGCACTATCGGCTTTAGCCTTCTTAACGGAATCTTCGAATCTTTGCAGACCCTCCCTAACCATCTCCTGTTCTCTAACTGCTTCCAATTGTGCAGATGTAGGCATTCCGAGAATTGATCTGATTTTGTCGCACCCGCTAACAGTAATAGCAAATACTATCAAAATGACAATAATTTTAGATGTTTTCATTTTTTACCGTTTTAGATTGGGGATATGTACAAAAGTAGCAATTTTAGGCCAACCCGAAAAATAAATGTATATTTGGAATGATAATCTAAAGGAAAATATGAACTCTATTATCCGACAAATCAGAGAAATTGCCGACATTTCGGAACATATCGACATCAAAGGAACAACCAGCAGTATCAAGAACGGAATTGAATTCAGAGGCCCTAACGCCTGGATTTTGTTCTTTGCAATAATCATTGCATCTGCCGGGCTCAACGTAAATTCAATCCCGGTTATAATCGGAGCAATGCTTATCTCTCCTCTTATGGGTCCGATTATGGGTGTCGGGCTTTCGATAGGAACCAACGACTCTCCGCTTCTTACAAAATCGTTGAGAAATCTTGCAATAATGGTAATAATAAGCATTGTAGCCTCTACAATCTTTTTCCTGATTTCTCCTCTTAATCTGGATGAACCTACTGAACTCCTTGCAAGAACAAAACCGACCATATATGACGTAATCATTGCCATGTTCGGTGGTTTGGCAGGAATTGTAGAGGGTTCAAGAAAGGATAAAGGAAATGTTATGGCCGGTGTTGCAATCGCTACTGCATTGATGCCTCCCCTTTGTACAGCCGGCTACGGAATAGCTACAGGTAATCTTGGATTTTTCATCGGAGCATTATATCTGTTTTTCATTAATTCGATTTTTATCTCGATAGCTGCGTATCTTTTAATCAGATATATGCAATTCCCGGTAGTAAAAACTACTGAGGAGATGAAACAAAAAAAACTTAGAAAGAATATCGCAATAATTATTGCAATTTTTGTACTCCCAAGCGTATATACTGCTTATGTTGTAATAAGGGAGAACAATTTCAGTCAGGCTGCCAAACAGTTTGTAAAAGAGAATAAGATTACCGGAAAGAGTTTTATCTATGATTACAATATCGATCACTCTAAATACCCTTCACTGCTGAGTATCTCTTTTGCCGGCGACCCTCTGAATATGGAGGAGAAGAAGATGTTGTACAAAAAGCTGGAAGAGAAGGGAATCCTAAGGAGTCAGCTTAATATTAACGAACTTCTTTCATTCAATGCCGACTCAGAAAACGATGTGGTAAAGAATATGTTTAACCTTAAACAGAACGAGGTTCAGAAGAAGGACAGCATTATAAGCTCACTGGAGAAGACAATCAGCGATTTGCAGAATCGAGAACTGCCTGCAAATAAAATATATAACGAAATCCTGGCACAATATCCGGGAATTGTATCATTTTCGGCTACCAGAGGAAGCGAGCTGAATGTCAAAACAGAGAAACCTGCCGAGCAGATTGTTCTGCTTATAAAATGGAAGAAAAAAGTATCTGCCGAAGAGATTCAAAAACTTGAAAAATGGCTCTCGGTAAGGCTTGAAATCAAAAAAATAAAAGTAATCCAAGAAGAATAATTGTGGTTAAACTTTTGCTCTTTTTACAGTTTGTATTCGGTAATCTTTTTGTTCCGCAGGAAGACACTTTAAAAATTGTTTTTGCGGGCGATATTATGCAACATAAAGAGCAACTTGCGGCTGCTTTGAGAAAAAAGTCGTATGACTATTCATCATATTTTAAACATCTGACTCCCGTTTTAATGGAGTGTGACATTAGGGCGGCCAATATGGAGACCACTTTTTCGCCGGGCAACTTCAGCGGATACCCTGCTTTTACTTCCCCTGCTTCGCTGCTTGAATCTGCTTTAAACGGAGGTTTCAATTTTTTCTTTATTGCCAATAACCATATTTGCGATAAAGGTAAATCGGGGCTTGAGTACACAATAAATCTCTATGAAAAAAACAAGGTAAACTATACAGGAATTAGCCCTCAGAGGGATTCAGAAATTAATCAGACAAGTTCTATATTAAATTTAAAAGGATTTAAAATCGCACTCCTGAATTACACATACGGGACTAACGGGAACAGGGTCCCTGCCGGGTACAGAGTAAATATACTTGACAGCATAAAAATTGAACGTGACATAAAAAATGTTCAATGTTTGAATCCCGACATAATTATAGCTTCAGTTCACTGGGGCTCTGAATATCTTATAAACCACTCCCCTGCTCAGGAAAAATGGAAAAGATTATT
>CAZOOH010000013.1:0-20202 GCA_964581375.1 uncultured Muribaculaceae bacterium | reverse complement strand
AAAAAGAACCTTGCATTTTTTCACATCGTAGTTGCCGATAGCCGCTCTCCAAGAGATGGTCGTTTCATCGAAAAACTCGGTATTTACAATCCAAACACAAATCCTGCTACAATTGAGGTAAATGTTGAAAATTCACTAAAGTGGCTATTCAATGGTGCTCAACCTACCGAAACTTGCCGCAGAATTCTCTCTTACAAAGGTGTTTTGTTAAAGAAACATTTACAAGAGGGAGTTAAGAAAGGAGCTCTTACTCAAGAAGTTGCCGATCAAAAGTGGAACGCATGGGTTGCCGAAAAAGAGCAAAGTGTTGTTGCTAAGAAATCAGAACTAGCGCAATCTTCACGCAATGCAAAGAAATCTGCAATAGAGGCCGAAGCTAAAGCTAAAGAGGCTAAAGCAGAAGTTGTTGCTAAGAAAAAAGCTGCCGAAGCATTGAAACTTAAAGAGGCTCAAATGGAAGAAGAGGCTCAGGTTGCCGAAGAGGTTGCCGAAGCTCCTGCTACCGAAGAGGCTGCTGCCGAAGAATCAACTGAGGCTTAGTTATGCGTGAACCGGCAAATATGTTGCCAGTTGCGAGAATCGTAAAATCGTTCGGAGACGACGGAAGAGTCTTAATAAGGCTCTCCTCACAGACAAAGAGTGATATTAAAACAAAGGATCCGGTGTTCATCTTTTTTGATGAGTTACCGGTTCCTTTTTTTATTCTTGAAATACAACCAAAAGGCAATAATCAGATTCTCGTGCGAATTGAGGGGATTGAGAATTGGCAGCAATCGGAGGAGATTTGCGGCGAAATCGTTTACGTTGAGAGAAAGTCAAAGAAGAACACCAATTCAAAACAGGATTCTCCCGAAGAGGGCGACGATCTTATTGGCTACAAAATAAAATCATTTGACAATTCATTCGAGGGCGAGGTCTCCAATTTTTATGACTTTGCCAATAATCCATGTCTGGGCGTGCAAATTTTAGAGAACGAATGCAAAGGGGAAGAAAAACTTATCCCCCTTGCTCAGGAGTTTATCGTTTCCGTAAACACAAGCAAGAGGGAGATCGTTGTAAAGGTGCCCGAAGGCTTGTTTAATATTTGATATCCAAAAATTTACAGTTTATTATAATTACAGTTTAAACTGAATAGCAACGTTCCACCTTGGGAGTTCAGTCATTCCGTAATCTTCATTAAAGAAGTTGGTCATTCTGTATTTAAGGTATAGGAAGGTGTCTTTCATGCCAATTCCTCCGTAAAATCCTGCTGCAAATGGGTTGAATTTTGACCCGTCACGGAATTTATATTTTACCTTTTCACCGTCAACCATAGTTTTTACTTTATATCGTTTGCTGAATGCATAGTCGAAATAACCTCCGAAGTCGATGTAAACAGGACGATGAGCGGCCGAAAGGTAAATCCTGTTGAATAATCCTGTTCCAATATTACTAGTTCTGAAATAGTGCTTGTAAGGATCTCCTGCAACCTGTGGGAAGAACTCATCAGAAGCTGCTTCCGGGGTTAGACGATATGAATTGATTGTGTACTGGAGTAATGTACCTATAGCATAGTGTTTAACAGGACGATACAAATATCTGTTTCCGAATTCAAGATTGTATGAGTTACCGTAATAAACGGGCAGATACGCCTCCTCTTTTGTATTTAGTGCCAAACCGAATCCAATATATGTTTCATCGAATGTCTTTCTGAAACCTTTATACTCAAAATTATGATCGCCTTTAGGTTTTTCGGCTTTGTCCTTAGAAATCGATATCGGAGATTGAAGGGCTAATTCAATATCGCCTATTTTTACAAAGGTTTGTGAATTCATTGAAATTGCAGTGAATATACAAATTACCGCTGTTACAAGTTTTTTCATATACTATTTTTTAACTTTTATACTTCCGTTTAAGAGTGAATTTACGATTGTTTTATCTATATCTCCCAGTATGGAGATAGCCGTGAAGCTTGAATTATCGGACGAGATAAACAAAACAGCTCCTTTATTACCGTTTATCATGTATAGTTCAAACGAACTGGTTTCCTCTTCTACTTTTACGGCTCTTTGAAACTGAAACTGTTTAATCACCTTGTCTAATTCATACTTAAGCTGCTTACTTATCGGTTGACCGTTTTCCAACGCTTTTTCCGGTATGTTCAATATTCTCATATCGGTAATCTTTGCAAGCAGATCGGTTGTCTCCTTGCTCTTAGATGTATTTGTCATACTTAGGATTGATGGCGAGATAGTGATTGACTCTACAGATTTTTTCTTCTCATAGCGATCGAAAATCTCGTTTATTTCTCTGGACTGCGATGCCAAATATACCGGGAAAGAGATAAGAACCAGGGTTAATATTAATATCTTTTTCATTTTGTTTTATTTTATTTTGCTTGTTATTCTGTTCATGCCCGAGATTGCCTCTTCCACTTTGTTTAACTTATTGAGGGACTCGGATTTGGTATTTACTTTTTCCATCATTGCAGCAAACTTTTGCAGTTGGTCATCTGCCATGGAAACAGCAGCCTGCTCATTGTTTATTTCAAGGCCGTCAAGTACAAGTCTTACAGGACTTGCAGTTTGCTCCTGCGGCCAAAATATTATTGTAAAAAGAGCAATCGCGGCAACAGAAGAGAGAGAGTAAAGAAACCTGGGTTTAATCCAGTATCTGCGAGAGCCGGCTCTGTTTATTTTCTCAATTTCCCCGTTGAAGAATTCAAAGAGTGACGAGTATCTTTTCAAATCGGAATCGACCTCTCCCGAATTAAAGTAGAGCCTCAGTTCACGCTCCTGCTCCAATGTTGAAACTCCTTCAAAGTATAGTTCCAGCAACGCTTTTGCTCTATTTGAATCAATTGTTTTCATAATAACGATTCTCTAATTTTTTGTCTCGCTCTTGATAAAAGGGTGCGGACATTACCCTCACTTGTGTCAATAATCTGCGCAATCTCATTCATTTCATAGCCCATTATGTCCCTTAAACGGACAGCGAGCATTTGGTCGGGAGGAAGTGCAGATATAAGGTCCCTCACTTTAGCAACCCTCTCTCTTTGCTCAACCATTGAGAGCGGATCGTTATTGCTAAAAATTTTCAGATTTGCAGGCAACTCCTCGTTTATGTTCTTTTTGATTTTAATATAATCAAGACATACATTTTTGAGGATTTGCATTGTAAGAGCCTCGGTGTTGCGAATCTGATACATATCCTGGCTTTTCCAGAGTTTGAGAACTGCATCCTGAACAAGGTCTTCGGCTGTATGCGCACCGGTCCGCACAAAGCCGTTGGCAAAATGCATCAACTTAGGTCGAAGTTTCTCTACTGTTATGTTAAACTCTTTCGTTGTCATTCAGCTATAAGACGAAAGTGTTAAAGATTTGTTACAACCGGTATTAAAATATCGGTTAAGCTCTCCAGAAAATTTTCTTTGAGCTTAAATATGAGACAAATGACATCATTAATAATACAAAGAATGCAGCACTTGCAACTCCAACCCAAGGGAATTCGGCAGGGAATGCAGCCTTGTAAAGTACAATAAGGCTTGTCACTTTAAATAACGGAATCAAAAAGCTGTTAAATGCAATATAACTCATCATCGGATTTGAACCCGAACCTTTGAAAATTCTTACAATTAAACTGCCCGGAAGGTATTCAACTACATATTCTGCAAACCATAGCAACCATATACCTATGGAAACAGTCACAAAACAGTATGAAATTGTACACGGGCTCTTTTGAATACCACCCTCAACGGGATCAATAATTAACCCTGCAATCAGAAGTACCGCCGACAATAAAAACTCGTTCATAATAGTTGGAGCATACCGTTTTATATATTGCCACATGAGAGTAAGAACCAGTACACTTACTGCAATATTGATAAGGAAAAGCCTCATATACAGAGCATAACACTGCCATGCCACAAATAAAAGAGAAGCGGCATAGAATAGATGTTTATACAATTTAGAGAACCCTGTCAAAGATATTTTCAGCGGATTATATCCTTCGGGAGAGTTCAGTTTTTTAACCAAAAGGTCACCTATATATGTTGCCGGCAAAAGAATCAATAAAAAGTATATATACTCCAGATTAACAATCCAGCGGATCGATTCGACGGCATAGAGGTTTTGTTGAAGTCTGAAATGCATCGTTACTCCCGAAAACAGAAGGATAATAAGAAAAATAAGGAATCTGCCCTTAATACTCTCTCTTGTAAAGTACCATATCAATGAGCCGAACAGGTAAAGGAATGCAAGCAAAAATATTATAATACCGCTTCTATGAATCGAGATAACTTCATCATAAAGAGTATGTCCCGTATAGATTATGGCAGCGACCGCAAAAACTCCCGCAAACCTTATTAATGATTTGTACTTACTGCTTTTTAATACGCCATAGAGAGGAAATAACGATAAAAATCCTGCGATTGTAAGTAACTGTGCCCATACAGAATCGACACTACTGTAGTTGAGGAACAGATACAAATATGAAAAGAGCCATAGTAACAAAAAACGCTCAAAAGTCTCTATCAAATATCTTTTTTTAACTGAATAATCAATTTTGCTTTTAGATAAAGCAGATGGAGAACCCGCCTGATTCAACTTTTTTGAACCTGAAAGAGATATTGCCACTCCCATGCAGAAAATGAAAACAGGAAATACAAGATCGACCCAGCTTAATCCCACAAGAGTAAGATCGACATTATGAAGAGGCGGCGGCGTCTGAATGTGATACATCCAGGTCGGCAATACACCATAAGGAATCGTGGCGCAAAATACCATTCCGAAAATCGAGATACCTCTAAGCACATCAAGAGCGTCGTACCTTTTCATAATCAACGTTTTAAATGTTATAAATACTATTTGGAAAAATTACTGCTGTCGTATATAAAATCTTTGTAAGACCTGTCGCCCCAGAACACGTAACCTGCTCCCTCTTTTTTATCGCCACTCAGAACTGTTTGAATAAAACCGTTCCTCTCGACAAGAATTGTATGATATATCTGCCCTGAGGGGTTCTCCTTAATCCAAATCCTCACATTTCCCGAATTACTGTCGTACTTTACAAACGAAGTATCCTTCTGAGTTTTAAAATTAATACCGCCTTGCGACAATTTAGTATAAATCAGATTACTCCTGTAACCGGTTCCCCCTGTCGAACTCACAATGCGTTTACCGTTCAATATAACAGTTGTGTCGATATATGAGATTACCGACAACTTATGCTTACCCGATTGCCTGAGCCATTTGAGAAGTTTATTTGTATGCAGAGAGTCCTCAAAACCGTAAACACTGTCCAGGAATGCAATCTTCTCAATTTTGCCCGGAATTTCATCGACTCCGGAAATATAGTTGAACAAAAATCTGCCCCCGCCGCTGTGGCTGTCGAGAATAACATCTTGCTTCTTTAGTGGAGCCTTGCCGTTCGAAAGGATTGACACAATTGACTGAACAGAATCCACAAGCTTAGGGAACAAAATATAAGAGTCGCTGTGCCTGGCAGCATAAGTAGTCCACGCTTTCATAGATGCCTCAAGATAAACCACAACATAATTCCGGGATTTATCGTGCAGCCGCAGAAAGCGAGTTTGAGCCGCAATATGCTGAATGTCAAAATGCCAGTCATCACCAGGCATTAAGATTTTCCCCGCAGTTTGTTCAATAGTATTGCCGTTTGGAAGAGCAAAAAACACAACCCGCGTTCTTTTGTTTTTATCGAAAGACAACGCATCGGGGTAGTTCACAACAACCCTCGAGTCCGGAATAATATTAACATACTCCCTAAAGTGTTCAGTAAGGCCTTGTGCAGATGCATGTTCCAAAACAACAGACGCACAAAGAACAGAGAGTACAATTTTTAATTGACGGTTCCCGGTTTTACAAAAACTCTTTAAGCAATTCATTTACTTTGTCTATTTTGCTTTTAAGCATGTTTTCATTTTTGGCCTCGGCAAGAAAACGCAAATAAGGCTCTGTATTAGAAGGCCTTATATTAAACCACCAATCGGGAAACTCAACACGATAGCCGTCAAAATCGACATTTGCCGTAGGAGTTTCGCAAGAGAGAAAATAATCTCTCACTTTGTCCATCGCCTCTAGTTTTTTCTCTATTCTGAAATTAATCTCACCCGAATTTTTATATTTCTCTATACTCTTGATAATTTCGGAGAGTTTAATCCCTTTTTTATTCATTTCGGAGACCACATTCAGAATTATCAAAGTAGCCAAAAATCCCGAATCGGAGTAGAAGAAATCTCTGAAATAATAGTGCCCCGCAAGTTCACCTCCGTAAATACCGTTTATTTCTCTCAATTTATGAGCGGCAAAGGCTCTGCCTACTTTCCATGTGTACATTTGAGCCCCCATAGGAGTAAGAAACTCTCCAACAGCCTTCGAGCTCCTGATATCCTGTAAAACAGGCCCTCTCTCTCCCCTCTCCTTCAAAAAATAGTACCCCATAACAGCAATCATAAGATCGGGCGAAATAAATTTCCCGTTTTCATCGACAAACATAACCCTGTCGGCATCGCCGTCAAAAATTATCCCAATATCGCACTTCTCTCTCAATACAAGCTTTTGCAAATCGACAATATTTTCGGGCACCAAAGGGTTTGCCTCATGATTCGGGAATGTTCCGTCCAACTCGTCAAAAATATAAACAGGATCATTACCCAAAATATCCTTTACCAAAAGAGCAGCCATACCGTTAGATACATCTATGCCAATCTTTAAGTTGGAATAGTCTCTCTTGTATTTAAGCAAAAAGCTTATGTACTCCTCCTTTATGTCGAACTCTCTCACCAGGCCGGGCTGAGCGGCAGGAATACATTCACGAGTCTCGATCCACTCTTTAATCTGCCCTAATCCGGTATCGAATCCTACAGGGAGAGCATTCTCCCTCGACACCTTAAGACCATTATATTCGCGTGGATTATGAGAAGCGGTAATCTGAACCGAAGCCTTATATTTATATATTCCTGTAGCAAAATAGACCATAGGTGTCGTTGCCAGGCCGATTGAGCAAACATCGGCACCTGAATCGGTAATTCCCTTAGTAAGCCATTCATAAATTTCGGGTGATGATTCTCTTACATCTCTTCCTACAAGTATCTCCGATGCGTCCAGTAATTCAGGTAAAAAAAAGCCTACTTTGTAAGCTGTCTCCTTGTCGAAATCCTTATTATAGATTCCTCTGATGTCATATGCGTGAAATGCTCCCATATCATTTTAATTTTGGGGGTATCCAATTATAATTAAGTTATTAAAGTATTGTTCTGTAGTGAGTTTTAACCTTGCCGGCTTTAATGTTGTTAAGTTTTCCGGAAAGCATCTTCTTCCTGATAGGGGCAGCTTTATCGACAAAGAGAACCCCGTCCAGATGATCCATTTCATGTTGAACGATTCTGCATCCGAACCCGGTTAAAGTCTCTTCTACCCGGTTAAAATTTTCGTCTATATACGATATCTTTATAGTCTGAGGTCTTACGATGTCGGCATGAACATCGGGAATACTCAGGCAACCCTCGTTAAATTCAACAGTATCTTTGCTCTCTTCAAGCAATACAGGGTTAACCATAGCCCTTTGGAACGTCTTGAGTTCGGGAAACATATCGTCCAAAGGAGAACCATCGACAACAAGCACCCTTAAAAGTTTGCCCACCTGAGGAGCAGCCAGCCCAACACCGTCGGCTTTTCTCATAGTCTCTTTCATATCGATAATAAGAGCCGAAATCTCATCCTTAGTACCCGCCAACGTTAAATCAACAGTTGCCGCACGCTCTCTCAACACATCCGATCCGTATACAAAAATTGGTAAAGTCATTTTTTTCTGTCTAAATAAGTTTGTAAAATTATTGCCGCGCTCACCCTGTCAACGGCTGCTTTATCTCTACGGTCCATCTTTTTAACACCACTGTCAATCAAAGATTGAAAAGCAAGTTGCGATGTAAAACGCTCATCTTCCTTAACAACAGGAATTGCAGGAAAATGTTTTTTTAGGGCAGATATAATTTGATCGACATATTTAACAGCTTCGGCCGGTTGATTCTGAAGAGTCATAGGATAACCTACCACAAATAATTTGACTATCTCTTTTTGGGTATAATTTTTGAGGAAATCAACAAGACCGGCAGATGGAACTGTTTCCAGCGGCGATGCAAAAATGCCGAGCGGATCGCTTACTGCAACTCCGCTCCTTTTCTTACCGCAATCGATACCTACTATCCTTTCCATTATGCAAAGTTAGTTTTTTTTAATACATTTGAAGATTAAAATTGCTTGCAAATGCCCAGAATATTTTCATATAATGAGTTCATTACGGGGAGTACCGAGGTGATTAAATACGCCGACAAGCACAGTCCGGTAATTATCTGCAATACAGAGGCTCAAAGAAATAAACCATTCAAGGTTAAAGTTAAAATCGGGAACAACGTCAAGCACCCGAACACGACTGAGCACCATTTTGAATATGTTCAACTATGGAGTCTTGAAACATTGTTAGGCGAAACCCGTCTGGTGCAGAGTTCGTTCGGAAATGATCCGGTACACATAGAGTGTGAATTTATAGTATTTCCGAAAGTTAGCCTGAGGCTTACTGCACTGGCATATTGCAACAAACACGGCCTTTGGCGCAGTGAAGAGATATTTGTTCAAGTCAACGATTGATTATGGCGAGAAAAACAAAAAGCACCAATAAAGAGAACAGATTGAGAAGCAATTATCGCTTTTCAATCTTTAACGACACCTCCCACAAGGAGATTTTTTCGTTTAAAGCGAAGGGAATGATGATGTTAATCAGTCTGAGTTTGGCTATTATTTTTATTATTGTTTCGGTAACATTCCTAATCTCATTTACTCCTCTCAGGGAGTATATTCCCGGATATCCTAATGCAGAGTCGCGGAAAGCAATAATCCAAAATGCAATTAAAGCCGACTCTCTGGAACAGACTCTTAAGATGTGGTCGTATCAGCTGGAAAATATTCAAAGAATTGTCAAGGGCGAAGCTCCTTTAAATATTGACACCGTTGGTACTTCGAATCCGAAAGATACATCTGCCGGCAAAGCGGAACTCACTACTAAGATTTCTAAGGAGGACTCTATTATGAGGGTTGAGGTTATGAAGCAGGAGATGTCCTCGACAAGTAAATCGAAGAATATTATCCAAATCGAAGGTCTTCATTTTTTCCCGCCTGTTAAAGGTATAATCTCGGAAGGGTTTAACGCGGCAATAGGACATCCGTTTTTAGATTTAGCTGCTCCTGCCGGGTCGGTTGTTTCGGCTGTTCTTGACGGTACTGTCGTTATGGCGGATTGGACCGATGAAACAGGCTTTACAATTCAGATTCAACACAGTAATGATATAATTTCGATTTACAGGCACAATTCAAAACTGCTTAAAAAGGCGGGTGACAGAGTTAAGGCAGGTACTGCAATTGCCCTAGTAGGCGATAAAGGAACCCTGAGTACCGGAAATCATCTGCACTTTGAACTGTGGCACAAAGGTGTTGCGGTAGATCCTGTTAGTTACATTAAATTTTAAAGCCTGTATGGCAAAAAGAAGGCTGGCAATTCTTGGCTCTACCGGTTCAATCGGTACCCAAACACTGGATGTAGTTTCTAAGCACCCCGACATATTTGAAGTCGAGTTGCTTACTGCTTATTCCAATACTTCTCTTTTGATTGAACAGGCTGTTAAGTTCAATGCCAATGCGGTGGTTATTTGCGACGAAAAGCGTTATAACGAGGTGCAAGAGGCGCTCATACCGCATGACATTAAAGTTTTTGCGGGCACTAGTTCTATTGAGGATCTTGTTCAGGGAAGCAACATCGATATCGTGGTTACTGCTATGGTCGGATTCAGCGGATTGAAGCCTACGCTGTCGGCAATTAAAGCGGGTAAAATTATCGCTCTTGCCAACAAGGAGACTCTTGTTGTTGCGGGAGAGATAGTGACCTCTCTGGCGGAAAAATCGGGATCTGCAATAATACCTGTGGACTCCGAACACTCTGCAATTTTCCAGTGTTTGCAGGGAGAGAGGGCTCAAATTGAGAAAATCATTCTAACCGCATCGGGAGGACCGTTTTTACACACATCCAAAGATGAATTATCGTCAGTCACCGTTGAGCAGGCGTTAAATCATCCTAAATGGCAGATGGGCGCAAAAGTGTCAATTGATTCTGCTACGATGATGAATAAAGGGCTTGAACTTATCGAAGCCTACTGGCTGTTCAAACAGCCTGTAAACAAGATAGACATAGTGATTCACCCTCAGTCGGTTATACACTCGATGGTGCAGTTTTCCGACGGATCGGTATCTGCGCAGATGAGTATTCCCGATATGAGGTTGCCTATCCAGTATGCGATTTCGTACCCTTACCGGATTGATTTGGATACCGAGAGAATTGATTTTGCGAAACTGAGCAAACTCGATTTTATTGCCCCTGACAGAGAAAAGTTCAGAACGTTGGATATCGCTTATAAAAGTATAACAATGGGTGGCAACTCTCCATGTGCAATGAATGCGGCTAACGAAATTGCCGTGGCCTCTTTTCTCAACGGAGAGATTCCGTTTTCCGCAATTCCCGAAATTATCGAGGATGTGGTCTCTAAATTCCACTTTATAGAAAAACCAACTTTAGAAAATATATTCGAAACCGATTTGCACGCTCGCGAGCTTGCCTTAAAACATAAAATAAAGCTGAAAAAATAGATGGACGTATTAATTAAAACTCTGCAAGTGCTTCTTGCACTCTCGCTCCTGATTCTCATTCATGAATTAGGGCACTTTACCTTTTCCAAACTGTTCAAAATTCGGGTAGAAAAGTTCTACCTCTTTTTTGACGCCTGGTTTTCGCTTTTTAAATTTAAACCTAAAAACAGTGATACAGAATACGGGGTCGGTTGGCTGCCGTTAGGAGGATATTGCAAAATTTCGGGCATGATTGATGAATCAATGGATACCGAAGCTCTTAAAAAAGATCCGCAGCCTTGGGAATTCAGGAGTAAACCGGCGTGGCAACGTTTTCTTGTAATGTTCGGAGGTGTCTTTTTCAACTTTATTTTGGCAATATTGATATATTCTGCCGTACTCTATGCATGGGGCGAAGAGTTTCTCAAAAACAGCGATGCGGTTTACGGAATTCAATGTAACGAATTATCTTCCGAAATCGGTTTTAAGAATGGCGATAAAATATTGGCATTTGACAATAAATCAATAGATAAGTTCCATGAATTGCAAATAGCTCTTGCCCGTAACCAGGCCAAAACAGCAACTGTATTGAGGGGCAACGACACTATTACCATAAATATTGATCCGGTTTATATGCCTGTTATTCTCAAGAATCCGGGCATGTTTTCGCTCAGAGTTCCGTATGTGATTTCGGAAGTTCCCGATTCATCAATTAATGTTGGGGCAGGAATGCTTCCGGGCGATAAAGTGGTTGCAGTCAATTCAATTTCGATGAATATTATTCAGGATATTTTACCTGAAATAACGAACCATAAAGGTGATTCCATAACTGTAACAATTGACAGAGCAGGTGTTCTTGCAGATAAAAGACTCGCAGTGGGTCCTGACGGTAAAATCGGAGTAATTCTTGAAGCCGAAACTTCAAAATTGTTCAAGGTTACAAAAAGCAGCTACACTTTAATTAGTGTGATTCCGGCAGGTTTTAAGAAAACAATTACAACCGTAACGAACTATTTCAAGGAACTTGGACTTATATTTTCTCCAAAAACAGAGGCTTACAAATCGGTAGGAAGTTTTATATCTATAGGAAAAATTTTCCCTTCTGAATGGGATTGGCAGATTTTTTGGAACATAACTGCATGGTTGTCCATTATGCTGGCTGTTCTGAATTTGCTCCCAATACCGGCTTTGGACGGAGGACATATTCTGTTCTTGTTGTTTGAAATTATAACCGGCAAAAAACCGCACGATAAATTCCTTGAATATGCGCAGGTAGTGGGAATGTTTATACTTTTTGCACTGATGATACTTGCATTTGGGAACGATATTTACAGACTTTTTAAATAATTGAGTGATGAAAATTTTTAAAATTTTGTTACCGTTAATCTTTGGAGCAATCGTTTATTCTTGCTCCGAAGCTCCTCAGCTTATGCCCACTATAAGCGGGAAAGCAGGAGAAGTAGTAGTCGTAATAAACAAAGGACAATGGGAAAGTGACCCCGGAATTGCTCTTCGGTCTCTGTTAGGACAAGATCAGCCTTTTCTTCCTCAAAGAGAGCCAATGTTTACACTTATTAATATTCCGGCCAATGCATTCACCGATATTTTCAAATCTCACCGAAATATCATTATGGTGAACATCTCTCCGGAACTTAAAGAGAAAAAAATTGTCTATCAAATTAACGTTTGGGCGGCTCCGCAACTTGTAATAACAATTTCGGCACCAAATGCCCAGGAAGCTGCCGAAGAAATTAACAGCCAACAAGGCAAGCTTTTAGCATCTTTAGAACAAGCGGAGAGGGACAGAAATATCCAAAATGCACGCAAATACGAAGATCGCAGCTTAAGAAACCTGGTTACCGACATGTTCGGAGGGTCTCTTTATTTTCCAAAAGGATACTCTCTCCGAAAGAAAACCGATAATTTTGTATGGATATCATACGAAACGACTTATACAAACCAGGGTATTTTTGTTTACAAATTCCCTTTCAAAGATTCGTCTGACTTTACACTTGATTCAATTTTGTCGAAAAGGAATATGTTTATGAAGGAGTTTGTACCCGGCCCGGTAGAAAACACATATATGACCACAAGTTATATAAACACACCTCCGGCACTTAGATGGGTTGAATATAAAAATCGCAAATTTGCCGAAGTAAAAGGTTTGTGGGAGGTTCAGAATGACTATATGGGCGGCCCTTTTGCCGATCATGTTTTCTTAGATAAAGAGCATAAAAATGTAATAATTATTGAGGCATTTGTATATGCCCCTCGTTATCCGAAGAGAAACTATATGAGGCAGGTTGAATCTTTACTCTATTCTTTTGAGTTTTTTTAAGAATTATTTGCAGCAATAAAAATTATTTTTACCTTTGCACTCCCAACAAAAAAGCGCAAGCTTTTGTATTGGTCGGTTCGTCTAACGGTTAGGACTCAAGATTTTCATTCTTGCAATAGGGGTTCGATTCCCCTACCGACTACACTAAATTAAATTAATAAGATGGCAAATCACGCATCGGCAGAAAAGCGTAATCGTCAGAACGAAAAGCGCAAATTGCACAATAGGTATTATGCACGCACAACCCGTAATGCCATCAAAGCATTGCGTAATACAACCGATAAAGCGGCTGCAGCTGCATTACTTCCTAAAGTTTCGTCAATGATTGACAAACTTGCAAAGATTAATGTAATACACGACAATAAAGCTTCAAATTTAAAAAGCGGTATTACTGTTCATGTAAACAAACTGGCATAAGTTTTTACTTTTTGTCATACTGATATTAGAAAACTTCCCAATATTCGGGAAGTTTTTTTATTTATATGAATATGTCAAAAAAGTTGAAAATTAAAGATTGGAAAGCCGAAGAACGGCCGAGAGAGAGGATGATGGCACTTGGGTCAAGTGCGTTGAGCGATGCCGAACTGCTTGCAGTTATTATTGGAACGGGAACAAAGGAAGAGACCGCTGTCGATCTTGCCAGAAAAATACTTTCGGAGGCAGACAATAACTTACGCTCCCTCACGAACTCGAATCCGGAGAAGATTATGGCAGTTAAAGGTATAGGCTTAACAAAAGCCCTTATAATTTCGGCAGTCGGAGAACTTACAAAAAGAATCAGCATTTCTCAGGCAAAAGACTTTCCAAACATTAAGTCGTCGGCAGGAGCAGCCAAACTCATAAGCCCGGCCCTGAGAGATTTGTCTCACGAAGAGTGCTGGGTAATGTATCTGAACAGAGCAAACAAATTGATTTCGAAGGAGAGGTTAAGCAGCGGCGGAATTTCGGCAACTGTGGTGGATGTTAAAATTATCATTAAAAACGCTTTGGAGAAGCTGGCAAGTTCAATTATTCTGGTACATAACCACCCTTCGGGCAATCCATATCCGGGCGAAAATGATAAGAATCAAACCAAATTGTTAAAAGACGCCGCGGCATTTTTCGACATCTCCCTTTTAGACCACCTTATCATAGCCGGAGACACCTATTACAGTTTCGCAGATGAAGGTCTTATGGGATAATAGAAAAGATATTCGTATATTTGGCAAATTCTATTGACCATACTTATGAAAATCATTAATCTTGGAGAGAGTAACTCTGTGCTCAATCACTTTATTGCCGAGATCAGGGACCATAATATTCAAAAAGACAGTATGCGATTTCGCCGCAATCTTGAGAGAATCGGCGAAGTGTTTGCCTATGAAATAAGCAAGAAGCTCAATTATGACGCTGTTGACGTACAAACTCCGCTGGGTATTGCTTCGTGTAATCTGACCACCGAATCTATTGTAATTTCAAGTATAATGAGGGCAGGTTTGCCATTGCATCACGGGTTGCTTAACTATTTCGATAAAGCTCAGAACGCCTTTGTTGCAGCGTACCGAAAATATGGCAAAGACAATAAATTCAATATTCAAATTGAGTACGCAAGCAGTCCGTCAATCGAAGGTAAAATATTGATTTTGGCAGATACCATGCTCGCAACAGGATCATCTGTTGTTCTGGCATACAACAAACTGGCAGAATTAAGTGCCCCGATGCACACACATTTGGTTTGCCCGATTGCAAGCAGCGAAGGAATTAACTACCTCTCCAAACATCTGCCTCACAAAGAGACAACTCTATGGGTGGGAGCAATAGACGAAGAGTTGACAATCAAGTCGTATATAGTACCCGGATTAGGCGATGCGGGTGATTTGGCATACGGTAGTAAACTTTAAGGAATCTGTACAATTACAATTCTCCTGAATCTAGTCGGCAGAATAGACCCTTTTACCTGCTACAAATGTTTCAAGTACTTTTGTATTCAGGATATTTTTTTCCGGAGCTGTCATAAGATCGGTATCAAGAATAACGAAATCGGCAAATTTACCGGCTTCGATACTTCCTTTAATATTCTCTTCAAATGAGGCTTTTGCTGCCCAAATTGTCATTGAACGAATTGCCTCCTCACGAGTGAGTGCGTTTTCCATCTGGAATCCCTCTGCAGGGAAATTGTCGCTGTTTTTGCGAAAAACTGCCGCATAGAAAGTCTTTACAGTACTTACCTCCTCTACAGGAAAGTCGGTGCCGGAAGGCAACCATCCGTTTTGTTTTAACAGCTCTTTATTTGGATAGGCATGAGAAATTCTTTTTCCTAATCTGTCGGCTGCCCAAATCATATCGGAAGTGGCATGAGTAGGCTGAATAGACGGAATTATTGAGTATTGGCCGAACATCTTCATATCTTCGGGATTAATAACCTGAGCATGTTCGATTCTCCAACGACGATCATTTTTACCTTTCAGTAACTTTGCATATTCTCTTAAAGCCATTCTGTTTGCCATGTCGCCGATACAGTGTGTTGCTGCCTGGAAACCGTTGTCATAGGCCCATTTTAAATACTCTTCGAACTCTTTGTCGGTAATTACTTTAATTCCCATATTGCCCGGATCGTCCGAAAACGGCTCTATCATTAGAGCTCCTCTTGAGCCGAGTGCACCGTCAATATAGAGTTTAATAGTTCCAATATTAAGCAGTCCCTCCCTGAATGGTCTTTTAAATGTTGCAATGTTCTCTTTATTGGCCGATAGCCAAATATCTACTCTTATTTTTAAATCGTCGCTCTCCTGAAACTGTTGCAAAAGGCGGATTTTATCGAGATTTTCGCCTGCAGTACTTACCGATGTAAGACCATGTTTAAAGCACTCTTCCTGAGCCTCTTCCATCATATCGTAGTACTCTTTTAGCGATGGTTCCGGGATAATTGTTCTGAAGCGTTCGGCGGTTGTCTCTAAAAAGAGCCCGGTAAACATTCCTTTTTCGAGAATAGCTTCGCCCTGAGGTACAGATTTGTCTCCCGGTGTAATACCTAAAAATTTAATAGCTGCATCATTCGCAACTGCAGCGTGATAATCAATTCGATAGAGAATAACCGGAATATCGGGAAATTTTTCGTTTAACAGGGTGTTGGATGGCATCTTCTGAATACTCCAGTCATTTTGGTCCCATCCTTCTCCTATTATAAATTTGAGGTCTTTCTTCTCCTGAGCATTTTGCAATCGGGTAATAACTTCGTCGAACGATTTGGCCCCGCGCAAATCGACTACATTAAGACTCTCTCCCAATCCGAAAAAGTGTGCATGAGCATCGTTAAAGCCAGGGAATACCGGTTTCTGCTCTGCATCGAGATACTCCGAAGCTCTATATTTATTTAAGATTTCGTCATCGGTACCGGTGGCTAAAATTTTACCGTCATTAACTGCAAAAGCGGTGCATTTGGTAAATGCCGAATCTACTCTGTATACATTGGCGTTATATACGATAATATCAATTTTCTCTTTCATATTACAGGAAAATAAAAGTGTTGATAATGCTACACTTAACAGAATATTTTTCATATTTATCGAAGTTATAGTTCTTTTCTGAGTCTTGCAATAGGAATATTCAGCTGCTCCCGATACTTTGCAACAGTACGGCGGGCGACTTTATAGCCCTTGGATTGGAGAACAGTTACAAGCTCCTCGTCGGTAAGAGGCGTCTGTTTATTTTCGGCATCGATACTCTCTGCAAGAATCATCTTAATCTCTCTGGTAGAGACCTCTTCGCCCGCCTCAGTCATAAGACCCTCCGAGAAGAAATATTTGAGAGGATAGATTCCGAAATGTGTTTGTATGTATTTGCAATTGACTACTCTTGAAATTGTGGAGATATCGAGACCTGTCTTTTCGGCAATATTTTTTAAAACCATCGGTTTGAGCTTGGTTTCGTCGCCCTCCATAAAGTACTCCCGCTGAAAGTCAATGATTGCATTCATTGTGTTATTGAGAGTATTGTGCCTCTGTTTAATTGCTTCGATAAACCATTTGGCAGAATCGAGCTTTTGTTTTACAAATGATACCGCCTCCTTACCCGATCGGCTGTTTGGTTTACTTGCACTGTTAATTAAGAGATCGGCATATCGTTTGTTCACCTTGAGTTCAGGTACCGAGAAACGTGGCATCGTCATCACAGGTTCACCATCTTTAATTTCCAGAATAAAATCCGGAATAACCTGTTGCGCCTGATCATTATATGAGTCGTCTACCTGACCTCCCGGACGCGGATTAAGCCTCACTATAACATCAATTGCCTCCTTAAGTTGCTCTTCACTAATTGAGAGCTTCGATAAAATTTTGGAGTAGTGTTTCTTGGTAAACTCAGAGAAATAGTCCTGTAAGATTGTTTTTGCCAACTTTTGCTGAGAAGTTGGTGCTTCGGCATTTATCTGCAATAAGAGACACTCCTGCAGATTCCTTGCTCCTATTCCAACCGGTTCAAATTCCTGAACTTTTTTAAGTACCGCTTCAATCTCTTCGGGATTTGTTTCAATTCCTTGTCGGAATTCAATATCGTCGGCAAGTACGTCGAGCTCTCTGCGCAGATACCCGTCGTCGTCAAGACTACCAATGATGAATCCTGCTATGGTTCTCTCTTTAAAATCCATAGAGCTGTAGCCGAGTTGAGAGAGAAGACTCTGATGAAAGCTCTCCTGAACGGAAAAGGTGTTATACTCAGGTTTAAGATCCTTACCTTGATTATTGGCAAAGAGCTTATAAGATGGAATCTGGTCGTCGGATGAATAGTCGCTCAATGAAATATTTCCGGCACCTTCGTCAAGGTCATCACTGTCATTTGCTTCATCCAAAACCGGATTCTCTTCTAACTCTTTCTTAACCCTCTGTTCAAGTTCCAAAGTAGGCAGTTCCAATAACTTAATTGTTTGAATCTGCAACGGTGAGAGTTTTTGTACAAGCTTTTGTTGTAGCCCCTGTTTTAACATATTACATTGTTCTGGTACAAAGATATGATTTTTATTTAACTTAGCGTCCTCAAAAACCTTAACAGATGACTGTTGAAAACAAACAATTAAGGGTCGATGTAGCCGAAGTTTTACGTTCAAAAAATGAAAGATTGGCAAAGATTATTCCAAACTTTCTGATAAACCTGCTTAAGCGCATAATTCATCAAAATGAAATTAATGAAATGCTTGCCGAGTCGGGAAATCTGGAGGGAGTAGAATTCATCAAAAGTGCACTAGGTAAACTGAATGTAAGCTATAAAGTTAAGGGTCTCGAAAAACTTGAAGATGGTAAGAGTTACATATTTGCATCTAATCACCCGTTAGGCGGCCTTGACGGAATGATTCTGATAGAAGTACTCGGGAACAAATTCGGAACACTCAAAGTGATTGGAAATGACTTGCTGTATAGCCTTGAACCTCTTAAAAATACATTTATTCCGGTAAATAAGCACGGACGTCAAAACCGCGATACCCTTACCAATTTGAACTCAATTTTTGAATCTAACTCTTCGGTTCTCTTTTTCCCGGCCGGTTTGTGCTCCAGGAAAAAAAAGGGAGTAATAGTAGATTTACCCTGGCATAAAACATACGTGAGCTACGCTATAAAATATAAAAGAGATATTGTACCGATTTTCTTCTCAGGAAAGAACTCCGATTTTTTTTACAATTCTGCCAATTTCAGAACTTTTCTGGGAATAAAATTTAATTATGAGATGCTTTTACTCCCGCATGAAATGTTTAAGCAAAGGAACAACTCTTTCGAAATAACAATAGGAGAGCCAATTAAACACGAAAAATTAAAAAATGAACATACTCCTGCCTTTTGGGCAGATGAGATAAAAAAAGAAACCTACAATCTAAAAGACTAATAATGGAACCTGTAATTCACCCTGTCGACAGGAAACTTATATACGACGAACTCACACCTGAGAAATTTATAAGAAATACACGCAAAGGAGACAATAAACTTTATGAAATAACTGCCGATAATGCACCCAATACAATGAGAGAGGTCGCACGGCTTAGAGAAATTTCTTTCAGACTAGCCGGCGGAGGTACCGGTAAATGTATCGATATCGATGAATTTGACACCAGCCCATCGTCGCCTTACAAACAATTAATTGTGTGGGATCCTAAAGATGAGGAGATTATCGGAGGGTACCGATACATTCAGTGCGCCGGGATAAAACCCGAAAATATGGCAACAAGCGAGCTTTTCAATTTTTCGGAGGAGTTTATAAATGATTATCTGCCCTTTACAATAGAACTCGGCCGCTCTTTTATTCAGCCCAATTACCAAGGTACAAACATAAGACACAAAGGCCTCTACGCTCTCGATAATTTGTGGGACGGACTTGGCGCTCTTGTGGTTAAATACCCTAAAGTAAAATACTTTTTTGGCAAGGTGACAATGTACACCTCTTACCACTTACAGGCAAGAAATATGCTCCTGAATTTTTTAAATAAATTCTTTACCGATGAAAAAAATCTGGTAACTCCAAAATCGGCATTGGACTTTGATATGAACAATGTTTACTATAACAGCATGTTCGATGCGGAGTATAAAGAGGCATATAAAGCTCTGTCGCGTGAGGTCAGAGCACTCGGAGAAAACATTCCGCCCCTTATAAACTCATATATGAATCTGTCGCCCTCAATGAAGGTGTTCGGCACAGCAATAAACGAGCATTTCGGAGGAGTCGAGGAGACCGGCATTCTGGTTAATATTCCTGACATCTATCCCGAAAAAATTGAGAGACACATTTCGCCTCTGCGCAAACTTGCATACAAATTGCGTCCGAAATGGTGGCACAATAAAAACTGATTTTCTGATTCAGTTTTTTGCAGATTCTGTTTATTGCTGATTTATAGCGGAGGGTAATTAATAATCTCCCTCACCAGAAAGGCCGATTTAAACACCGGCTCCAACTCTTTGAGCAGTTTCATTGCCTCCGATTTATTCCTGAAATCTCCTACCGTAACTTTGAAAAACGGGTTAGAGTATGTCGGATATACAGGAATCGACGGGTAGAGCTGAGAAAATCTGGCAGCGGTATTTTGTGAAATTACTCTTGCATTCTGATTATTATCGAAATAGATACGAATTCTGTAGCCCTGCAGTTTTCTTGAAGCCGATCTTGCAATTTGGGCAAGTAAAGCATTCTTTATATTCTCGGTTTGAAAGACCTTTACTGTTGCGCCGTTTGCAGATG
>CAZOOH010000012.1:0-20871 GCA_964581375.1 uncultured Muribaculaceae bacterium | reverse complement strand
TAATGCTATGAGGAACATTCGGCAGACAACATATGATTATAATCAGGTTTTAAAAAACCTGAATGGTTCATCTCTTAATGACCTGCAGAAAACAGCAAAGCTTCTTAGAAACGAGATTAAACTCCTGGGGGGTGACACAAAAGAATTTGCAGAGAAATCAAAGCAACTAGATGTCGTTTCAAACAGAATTAATCAACTAAATGGACGAACAAAAGAGACACATTCCTGGTTGTCTCGAGCAGGGAATTCTTTCAATAAATACTGGGGACTTGCAACGACAGCAATTGCATCAATAACAGGACTTTCTTTTGCACTCCGGGGAGCTGCACAACAGGCAGCAAAGATGGATGATACCTACTCTGATGTTATGAAAACAACGGGTTTACTCAGAGAGGATGTTGTTTGGCTCAATGAGGAATTTAAAACTTTTAATACAAGAACATCCCGGGAGGAACTTAATATGTTGGCTCGTGATGCAGGGAAGTTAGGGATATCAGCAAAAACGGACATTCTTCAATTTGTTAAAGCAACAAATCAGATAAATGTTGCACTTGGGGAAGATCTTGGGGAAGGTGCTATTCGTAACATTGGGAAAATATCTGAAGTATTTCAAAAGACAAAGGAAATGGGTATTGAAAAAGCCTATTTGTCTATTGGTTCAGCTATTAATGCTCTTGGTCAAGATTCAACCGCTTCTGAACAGTACTTAGTTGATTTCACACAACGGATTGCAGGTTCAGCATATCAGGCCGGAATATCACTTCAAAACGTTTTAGGGTGGGCTTCTGCTCTTGACCAGACAGGAAATCAAGTGGAGATGTCTGCAACTGCATTTCAGAAGTTTCTGATGCAGTTATATTCTGAACCTGCGAAATTTGCTGAACTGGCAAAACTTGATGTTGCAGAATTTACAACACTACTTAATACTGATGCGAATGCAGCAATAATCAAAGTACTCACCTCATTAAGAGAGAAAGGTGGTTTTGCGGCATTGGTACCTGTTTTTCAGGATATGGGACTTGATGGAGCTAGAGCAGTGGCAGTTCTTACCTCGCTTGCAAATAATATTGGACTTGTTACAAAAGCTCAAAAACTTTCTAATATCGAGTTTACAAAAGCTTCTTCACTTACAAATGAGTACAATGTTAAGAATAATAACATGCAGGCTCAACTTGATAAAGCGAAGAAAGCGTTCTTGGACAGAGTGATTCTATTTGGTGAAAAACTCACCCCTGCTCTTTTGAAAACCACTAATGCCACAACTTTGGTTTTAAAGCTTCTGATGGAAATCCCTTCATGGATTTATGCATTTATTGCTGCCGGAGGAGCAGCAGTTGTCATTATTAAGAGTTGGAATATTGTAATGGGAGTGTGGAATACATTAATGACAGGAGCTCGTTTGGTATCGCTTTTCACAGCTGCCGCAATGGCAAAACTTCAAGGGGAAACAGTGCGTGCAGCCGCTGCCTGGAAGATGTTCAATGCTTCTTTTTCGGCTACGGCAATTGGTGCAATAGTTACAGCAATTGCTGCACTTGGATATGGTTTATATAAGGTCTTTACTTATCAAAGTGACCTTACTAAGGCAACAAAATCATACTACGCTGAAGTAGAAAAGGCGAAAAGTGAAGCATTCCGTTTGCTCGATGTTCTGAATAACTCAGAAAAAGGCACAAACACATATAAAGCAGCACTTGAGAAACTACAAGAACTTTATGGTCCTTATATCAATAATTTGATAAGTGAGAAAGGAGTTTTAACTGATATTGCAGCCGCTAGAAACCTTATCGTAAATGCAATTTATCAAACTATAGGGGCTAGAATTAAGGAACAGGCACTAAGTGATACTATCTCAAAATCACTTGAAAAACAGTCTGATTATTATGAAAAGATCGTTAATACTCTTAAAAATCAGGGTAAATTATCTGAAGAGGTTGCCCGTGTAGAAGCATCAAATTTTGCAGATGCAGTGAAAAATGGAGCGAATTGGTCAACCCTTGTAAATAATCTGGCTAAGAAATACGGAAATAATATCTTCATTGGACCGTTCAAGACATTTGCAAATGAGTATAAGGACATGGTCGATGATGTGGCGAAGATTAATGATAGATTTTCATTCATCGCATCAGCTGCAAAAATTACTCAAACAGAAATAATTGGCCCTCCAAAACCAACAAAAGAACAACTGGATGCTGCTGCAAAGGCTGCTGCTGAAGCTGCTGCAAAAGTTGCTGAAGAAAGGAAAAAACAACTGGAGAAAGCATTCAGAGATGAGTTGTCAATAATTGACAATCAGGAAAAGGAAAAGCAGAATTTCTGGAAGAAAAGCTTGATTGAAGGAAATATCACTCAATCAGAATATGAAATATATTCTAATGCAACAACAGATTCATTCCTTTTAACCCGGATTGCCTTATTCAAGAAATACAACCAGGAGACAGCAGATGTGGAGAGTCAGCTTTACGATTCAATGTTGAAGCAAGCTGACCGGCTGCCGAAGATATACGAAGAAATCGAAAAACACATTGAAGAGGCAAGGAAAAGAGCTACTGCAAAAGATGAAAAGGATGTTGAGAATGACCCGGAAAATAAAGAACTTGATGCAATTCTTGAAAAAGTTAAGAAGCATCAATCTGAGTTAAAGACATTTTCAGAAAGTGTTAAAAAGGATTTTCTCTCTTCTAAAAAGTCACAGTATCAGCAAGAGATTGAAATACTCAAGGAAGCTCTCGATGAGAAATTGATTACTGAGGAAGAGTATGCATCAAAGAGGAAAGAACTTAATCTGAAAAATGCTATTGAAGTTGGGGAAACAATTTCATCTGCACTCAATCAGGCAGCATCATTTATGGACTCCTTAAAGGATTCACAATACTCTCGCTTAGAGACACAAAAGGAGAAAGAACTTGCATTATATGGTGATACAGCAGATGCCAGAGCAGCTATCGAACAGAAGTATGAACAGAAAAAACTAGAACTTGAGAAAAAATATGCTGATATTGATATGGGTATTAAAATTGCCCAAGCTATATCTTCCGGAGCTGTTGCTGCAATGAAAGCATGGGAAGCCGGACCTTTTATTGGCCCTGTACTTGCCGGTATCATTGCTGCAACAACAGTTGCTCAAGTTGCTGCAATTGTTGCTCAAAGAAATGCAATAAAAAGCTCAGCTGTCGACACCTCATCAAGCTATTCCACAGGCAAAACTTCCAGGACTGTAAATGATGGTTACTCTGGTGGTGGTTTTACTCGCAAATCTTATTCAGATTATACACCCGTTGGAGTTGTACATGCTAACGAGTGGGTGGCTCCGGCATCGATGGTGAGAGCCAATCCTGTATTTTTTGCAACATTAGACAGAGAGAGAATTAATCGTTTTTCTGCCGGCACAATGACAAAAGGGTTTGCTGCAGGTGGATTTACTTCTTCTTCAACTGTCATAAATTCAACTGCGGATCCTAATCTAATTGCTTTACTCGTTTCTCTTATGCAGGAACTTGAACGATTGAAAAATACTCCTTTAAAATCCTATGTAGTAATAGACGAACTGAATGCTGTTCAGGAACTAATTGCAAAATTTAAGAAGGAGGGTAGTTTATGAGGTTAATCACAGAAAAGGGACAAGTAGATATCCCAGGAGGATTCTCTTTCACTATAGAGCAGAATTCCCCCGTTTTCTCTAAAGAGGGTTCACAAAGTCTTCCGATAACACTCCCGGACACACCACGAAATATGCAGATACTTGACTATCCCACACGACCCGGGAGAAAGAGTCAGTTTTTGCGGAAAATACCTGCAAAACTTGAGGCAGGGGTAATTCAGAAAGATGGACAGCTTGTAATAGATTCAGGGGAGAACAGAACGGGAATAGTTGCTGCATTGATGCTGAATGAAAGTGATTTGTACACACAAATAAAAGATGTAAAGCTTGCCGATGTTTTTAAAAAAATCATTCGTGATGATTATTCAGGGGCTGCTGATAAAGTAACATCATGGTACACTCACATATATAACTGTATGAAAGGAACACTTTCAGATGATTTCACCGCCTTTCCTATTGCAATTAACTATTCTGAAGATACGGGATATGAAGTGCTGAACCGTCCTGATCATACTTCCGGACTGGATCCTTGGGCGTTGATATATGCTGCTCGGACAATAACTTCCGGAGAGGAGGAAATTGATGTACCGGCAGGTTATGGAATAACTCCGTTTCTTTGGATGTATCGTGTCATTGAGCTCCTTTTTGCTGATTTTGGTTACTCGGTAGGTGAGAACCCATTTAAGATAGCAGGAAGTCCACTTCGAAAAGTTGTACTTCTCAATAATACTATTGATTCAATTTGCATAGGTAAGATTAGGTACTCAGATCTTGTTCCGGATATTTCCGTTTCTGAGTTCATTGTTTTCCTTGAGTCGAAATTTGGGATGCACATCTATGCATCTGCTGAATTGAAGAGAGTGGATGTTCGGCAAATTGAAACAGTATTACTTGAAGATCCGGACCAGGATATTACTCCGTTCGCTTCAGGACAGATAAAATATCTTTTCACAGATCCACTAGAACTGGATTTGACATCTGATACTTCACTCGATGGAGCAACACCGGCAGCCGATACAATCTTTGATCTTGCAAAGAAATACTCCTCAGTGACAAAAGTTGATGAAGCCACATGGAGAAGTTACGCCTGGGGTTCTCTTCCGGCATTTCAACATCATTTAATTTTAAGGAAAGCAAACGGACAGTATTATGATATATATTTTCGCCGGCCTAATGGTGATGGACCTACATCAATAAAACGGCTTGGATCAAATTACTTCAGATATTTCACAAACAGATTTAAGGCAAAAGAGCTGAAATCTATTGATGTAATGCCTCCAATGGTAATGGTTACAATCGCAACTGTTAATTCAGTTGAAACAAATATAATGTGTCCATATATTGGCAAGAACAGGTACCTGAATACAGCAACACTTGAGGAAAATGATAATACTGAGTGTAAATTGATGATTGCATTTGCTGCAGGAAAGGCAGCTGAATTTTCCCTGCCGGCATTTAACTCAGTTTACTTGGCACAAGCAGCTGCAAAATACTACTTGGGTACAACACAAAAATATGACAACGCCGGGAACCTCTGGAGTACTCTCGACCTTACAACGACAGATCTATACCCTACTCTATTCAAGCGATGGAATGCCATGCTGATGAACTCAGGTGTAGAAGTGGAATGTAAAGTTGATTATCCTCTTGATAAACTTTTGTCTCTCAAGATGCATAAACTTAAACTACTCTCAGGACAAAAGCTGCTGCCTGAGTCATTGTCATATTCTGTTTTCTCGAACAAAATAGAATTTGGAACAAGCAAATTTTACCTGGTTAAAAATCTTTCCCCAGCATCTTCTGACCCTGCAATTCCTCTATAAAGTTGTCCTTTCATTTAGCTTGTCAAGGAGATAATTTTGGTCAAAATTCAATGACATGTCAATGATAATTAATCAACCGGACAGCCTTTCTCTCGCTTCAAACCTGAAACCATTCCTGGTATCAAGTTCACAAGCGGTGAGTTTTCAGCTGTATAAGGGTGAAGAAATTATCCTTGATGAATCTTATACCCCTGCTGCTGATAACAGGGTAAAGATTGATGTTCGTGAAATTGTAAAGAGTCAACTCACTCTCTCTCTTCCAACAACAAACATTTTTCAACAGTCCGGGATCTTAGCTGCATTTAAAGCAATAGTTGATGGTGTAGAGGTAAACTTTTCTGCTATCCGCTCCGGAGTTGAAAATCTTGCTGATACAGCAACAAACTTCCTTTCCGGGAACTTTTTGACATGGCAACCACAAGTAAAAAAGGTTTCTTACTCTCAACCGGAATGGTTGACTTATTACGCAACTGTTGCAGGCTCTTTAAAGGTGAAGCTTTACCTGTCTGATAATACTTCAACGGTTGTAACCATTTCTGCACAAGCTGCCGGTACTTGTTTTACCTACAATGTTCAATTTGCTCATATTATGTCACTTCTAGCAGGTGACAAATACGGATATTATGATATTTGGTTTGAGAACATTGCCGGAGAGAGATTGACATACATACAACGCTATGTATACTCAGAGATGTCAGAACAGGCAGAGACTTTTTTCTTTGAAAACAGCCTTGGTGGTATCGATACTGTTATTATGGATGGGGCTTCAACATTCTCCCCTACTCTTGAACTGGCTGAAGGGGAATATGAAGACACAGTTTCTCAGACGCCTTTTGTAAAGACACGATTGTTCAAGAAAGGGACCGGCTTCAAGGATAAAACAGAAGCTGCCTGGTTGTGGGATTTCTTTGCAGCATTGAAACGCTATATACTTGTTGATGGCTCACTCACACAAATAACGCTCACAGACTCTTCCATCGAAGATGATTCTTCAGAAGATCTGAAAGCTTTTACTTTCACATACAAGCTATCCGGGGATTTAGGACTACTGAACATTCAGCGGTCAGCTGATCCTCTTCCGGAGAATTTGACAATAACCACACCTGAGGGTCTTTTTTTTTTAGTGCCTCGTCTGGCTGAATACCCAACAGCCGATTTAGTTGATTCATTACTTTTTCTTGTGCAAAAGCCTGCTTCGGAATCGTGGCAGGCAATTGCATGGGGTTATATGTACAACGCACTTTATGACCAATTCATTAATTCACCAATTGCTGCCCTAGCACACAATCATAATAATATTGGGGTACTCAATGGACTCTCTGAGGTTGGTGGACAACTGTATTATAAAGGAGAACCTATACAATCTGGTTCTGCAGCTGTTTCCGTGGTCAATAACCTTACATCTACTTCTACAACGTCTGCCTTGTCAGCAAATATGGGGAAGTATATTAAAGAACTGTTGGATCTCAAACAAGGATTGATTGCTGATAACACATACGCTCCATATTCGCACATCTCTGACTCTGTAAAACACATCACTGCAGCTGAACGCACTAACTGGACTAGTGCATATACTGCTTCGCATTCTCATGCTAATTTGTCTGCTCTAAATGCAATTACTTCTACAAAAATAAGCAACTATGATAGTGCTTACAGTTGGGGTAATCATGCACTAGCCGGTTATCTTACATCCGCATCACTGGGAAGTTTGACAAATAACCTAACAACCTATTATGTCGTTCGTTGGTCAGGTGCTGCATTTGTTAATTCGCTTATCTACGATAATGGATCGGGAGTAAGTATAGGCAATACTGCACCAGGAGTTTACAAATTAAATGTCACAGGTACTGGATATTTTTCAGGTGATTTGCAATCAGCTGCATCTGTTCTTGCAGCAACGTCAATAAAAATTGGCAACTGGGAAATAATAAAGAATGCTGATTCTGAACTTCAGGTAAAACTCTCAGGTGTGATGAAAGCTAAAATATCATCTGCCGGATTAATTACAGCTGATTCGGTTGCAATGAATACTCTTGTATTAAGTGGTCACTCATTAACAATTTAAGTATGTCAGTACCTTCAACAGCATATCAAGTTTATACTTTAAAACATCATTTCAATGGTGTTCTGCAGAGAGAATATTCCTTTGCAAAGTATCTTGCTGCATATCCTGATGAAAATACAATTAAAGCAAAATTCAAAGTTGACGGCATACTTAAAGAGAGTTCAACTTCATTTATTGGATATCTGAATATAGCAACCGAAAATGATCTGTTTCATGATACATCACAGATTGGCATTGTTTGGCACGAAAAGAGGCTCTTAGCTGATGCCGGGTTGAATCGTAAAGCAAATGCATCAATACTTAAAGTTCTTAATACCGGTACAGATGATTATAATCTTTCGATAGATAATTATCCACCTCGAATTAATAATCTACGCATTTTCTTTTGGTTCGAGTCTCCAATTTATAATGCACTCACTTCCGGAACAATTGAAGTATCTTCAGATGGGTTGTTCTGGACAACATTATATACAAAATCTTCGATGGGTGAAGACACCTCATTCGTTGGATGGATTGATAATCCTTCGGTTATTGAACGCTCAGGTATATTTTACTTCCGTGTAAAAGCATTAAATGATGTTGGAACTTTCACTTCTACGACATTTAATTGTATCGTTAAAATGGTTTCAGATTCATTTAAGTTTGATGCCTCAAATGCTTCTGATGCAGTGAACGGCCAGGACAGGACAGTGTATCGTGATACCCTTAATTTTATTTCATATCTGAATGAAGGGAATGATGCAACTTCATTCTTCTCTAACGAAAATACTACACCTACACAGGCATCAACAGGATTTTATGTTAAGAATAATACCTGGTATCAATATATCTACAATGCCAATGTAGGTCGCAATGTTCTTTACGATTTTGGCCCATGCGGCCCCGGCAGTTTCCCTCAAGGAGATCCCGGCAACATTGTACACACACCGGAAGAAGTCAACTACTCAGGTTATGATCGTGACTCTCTTGAGCAAGCTGAATGGGAAGTCAACTCAGGTAACTATGATTATAACACTTTATATCTAGACACAGTTGTAGACTATGATAATAATACAACTATAATATACGCATATTCAGATAGTTCCCATTCAACATTTGCAAGAGATGGTTTTTATGTCGCCGGTGAAATGGTAGAGGGAATAACATCAGAAATACAAGTTTTTAACGGTATAGCAACAATATTATAAAACTATGGCACAGATAATTACTAACAGAATTGAAGTTCAAAGCGATTATGATGGAATTCAGATTAAAGGATTCGTTGAACTTGAAGCAGGTGAAATAAAGAGGGTTCACGGATCCTTCTTAGTTAATAATAACCAGATAGGGAATTTTGAAAAGACAAAAGGTGCTCTTTTATCACTTTTTTTATCTGAAACACACTTTGATAAACTGGCAACCATTGCCGGAATTCTTCCGCAATTTTTTCAAGAAATACAAGAACTATGACACTAAAAGTATATCAAATACTCGCTCTTGATGCTGTCTTTGCAAAATTCAGTTACACTAAAGCTTCTGCAACTCTTGTCCTGCAGATGATGAAAAATAAGGTTGTGCTTGAGAATGAGATTGGAAAAATAAATCAGGTCAAATCTCATTTAGCTGAATCTTGTAGACCCAGTATCTCGAAAGATTCTCCTGCATACAATGATTTGTGGGATAAGAATTTTGAACCTCTCCAAATTAAACTTCTTGAAGAAACTAGGGAGATTGAACTTCAAAAGATTTCTGAAAAGGATCTTGATTTACTCATTCGTCCGGTTCTTACAAACATCACATCCGCTGACCTGGCAACAATGTCATTAATAACTAATCTTTCATAATATGGAGATATTCAGAGGTGAACAATTTTATCGCTATTTAGCCGGTGAGGGACTTGATTATGACTTGTGCAGTCAAATTGTTCTATGCATTTATGAAAAGACTCGGGGAAGTGTTGCTGTGAACTTCGTTAAGGTTCAGGATTCTCAATTTCCGAATGCTCCCCTAGTCGAGAGGTCTGACAACCCAAATTATAAGCTGATGATTTTTCTTTCTGCAGAGATAACAGAGAAGCTTCAGCCTGGTGAATATATGATTGAAGCAAAAAGGGTAATCAATGGAGTTAAAATGCCTATAATCAAAGGAGTTTCGACATTCTTAAAAGTTAAAGACAGCAAGACAATATGAGCGAAGTAATATATTTTGACAATCCCAATCGACCACCCCTAGTGTTTGATACTCCTGAGAAAAAGCAGGAATATCTTGCAAACATACTCTTCTATAAAGGGGAGAGCTCTTATGATTATTATCGTTCAAGAACGACAGATAATCCTCCTCTTACGGAAGAGGAATTTCGGCAATTGCAGGCAAAATACCCTCAAGTCATTCGAGATGCTCAAGATGCAACATCTGCTGCAATGAACTTTATTGAAGAGCATGAAGGTGATTTTGAAGAATTCAATCTGAGGATTTCAACAGCTGAAGAAAAAATCAACAGTCTGCTTGAAGCACCTGATGATATTCAACAATTCCCCTCGTTTTTAAATTTCCCTAATCTGGGGAAAACTAATGTATTATATATAGACACTCAGGAAAATGAATCATACAGATGGGATAATGAAAATCTTAAATATTATAAAATCAACGAAATAGAAATCATAAACGGAGGAAATTAAAATGGCAAAAACAGTAAATGCTAGGCTGATAATCCGTAACAATACGGCAGCAATTTTTACATCAACAAATCCGATTCTCCTCTCCGGAGAGATGGGAATTGAGAAAGACACCAGGAAGTTTAAATTCGGTGACGGTGTCACTGCGTGGAATGCACTTCCTTATGCTTCTGCAAATCCTGCAGTAATAAAGACTACAAATCCTGCTGCTGCAGATAGTGGTTACGACATGGGAGTTGTATGGCTCAACACCAATACGAAGAAGGGATATTTGCTTACAGATAACACTGCAGGTGCAGCCGTGTGGAAGCAAATTATCACTTCTGAAGATATAGTGACTATGGGAGATATGCTCAAGTCTGCTTTTGCAACAATTGATCCTGCTAACGGTTATGTTGACAAGGCAAAAACAGCAGATAAGCTCACAACAGCCAGGAACATCTCGGCCACCGGTGATGTAACTGCCGCTGCTCAATCTTTCGATGGATCCGGAAATGTTTCACTTGCAATGGTATTGGCGAATGTCGTTTCTGCCGGTACCGGATGTAAAATTACTGTCAATGCTAAAGGTCAAGTAACCGGCATTGCAGCACTTGCTGCGAGTGATATACCTGCTCTTACAGCTGCTAAGATTACAGACTTAGGTACTGCTGCAACTAAGAACACCGGTCTTGCTGTCGGAAATGTCGTTGTCGTTGGTGCAGATGGTAAAATTGATGGTTCAATTATGCCACCTATTGCAATAACAGATGTATTTGAATCTTCATCTGAAGCTGAGATGCTTGCCCTTTCAACTGCTAATGTGGGTGATGTATGTATTCGTTCTGACCTGAACAAATGTTACATTTTAAAACAGTTGCCATACAGCACACTAGCGAACTGGAAAGAGTTAAAGACACCGGCAAACTCTGTTTTATCTGTTAATGGTCAAACAGGAGCAATTACTCTTACTACATCACACATCACAGAAGGGACAAACCTCTATTGGACACAAGCAAGATTTAACTCTGCTTTTTCAGCAAAATCTTCTACAGACCTAGCCGACACTGCTCATATTTTGTATGACAACGATACCCTTATTCTTGACGGAGGCAATTAATGGCAAAGACTGTCAATGCTATTCATAAGCAAAGGATTAATACGGCTGCCAACTGGGCAGCCGCTAATCCTGTTTTGCTGTCCGGCCAGCTCGGAATAATATCCGATACAAGTCCAAGAAGGGTAAAAGTCGGTGATGGTGTGACAGCTTGGAACTCTCTACCATTTGTTGCAGAAATACCGGGCATTGTATCAATTGAAGCAAATAAGATTTTAGGTTCAAATGCTGCTGGTAATGGATATGAATTTAAAGATTCAGCTTCTGTTTTACAGGTAATATCATTACTGTACAATGATGAAACAGACAGTTCAGAGGTTGTTAGTTCAACTGCTGAAAGTACAGCATTAAAAACATTTGAGACTTTAACGGCAAGTGCATACTCAAAGCTGATTTTAGAAATTGTTGTGCAAAGTAGAGTTGAGCAGTCGGCAAACACTAAGTGTGATTTTACTTATCGTTTAAAAAAAGATGGCACAACATTACAATCCTGGGTAGATAGAATTATTGCTTCTTCAACAACTGGTATTGTTTCCGGAGGAAGAAATACTGCTACTTTTAGTCTTGTCATAGATGGCCCATTCCCTACGGGAAATGTCTATACAATCACATCACAGAATTCTTTATCAAATGCAAATACTGGTTCAAAAGTTCGTGCAATTCGTGTGTATGCCGTTACAGATGCTTCCCTCATGCGAGGAGCTTCAGGGTATACACCATACATTCAAAATAACTATTGGTATATCAATGGGGAAAATACAGGGATACTTGCTCTAGGCGGTATTAATGCAGGAAGTACAATCACTTTCGCAGAAGCAGCTGCTAAGGACACACTTATTTCCGGAGAAACTATAGGAGTAATCCTCGGAAAGATTAAGAAGTGGTTCAGCTCGTTTGGGGCGCTTGCATGGAAAACAAAAGCATCGTTTGCTGATGATATTGATAATAAACCTACTACAGTAGCGGGTTATGGTATAACGAATGCTTATACTAAGGATGATGTATATACTAAGACCGAAGTAGATAATAAGATTCCACCACTTTCTATGTACCATATGGGAGTAGTTTCAGGTTCAACAGATACATTATACGGTCTATCTGATGCTGGATTATTCCACACTCGCTCGTATCAAAATAACATGAGTTTAGACACTTATAATTTGATGACCGGGACTTTAATTTATAGGACATGGAAAAATGTTTCTTCAAGTTCAATCACTATTTCATTAAACACAAATCACATATATGGATTAGGTTCTTCAATTGTAATTCCTGCTAATACACAAATTTGCCTTGCAATAATCTGCACATCAGCAGTTGAGTGCTATTGCTCTGTTTTTGGAATGTCAACAATTTTAGATCAATAACAATTTAATTTATCTATATCAAATGGACACCTTTGTATATATCCTCACCGGTGTCAGTACTGCACTGGCCGGTCTCAATATTTCTCAATATTTTTTCTTCAAATCACAACGAAAGAAAGCTGCTGCTACAGCAGAACAGGAACAGAATACTGCTGATGATGGGAAGTTTGAACTTCTCAAAAAGCAGATAGAATTTCAAACACTCCTGGTTGCTCAATATCGAGAGGAACAAAATGTTCAACTCGATAAGATCAAGTACCTACAGCATGATTATGAGCGCCGTTTAAAAGGCATTCAAAAACTTCTTTCTAAAGAGGTTGGCTCGAAAAAATATGCTGAGAAACATATTTGCCTGAATGTAGAATGTAAGGACCGTCGTCCCGGTCTTGGTGAGTTTCATACAGAGGATCCAGTAATGCCTGAAGAATCATGATCACAAAAGAACAACTTCAAAAGATCTATCCATTTGCAAAAGCCCGGATAGACATATTTCTACAATTTTTGAATAAGTATGCAGATATATATCAGGTTAATACAAAGCTTCGTTTAGCTGCATTCCTGGCACAGATAGGGCATGAATCGTCACAATTAACTAGAATTGAAGAGAACTTAAATTATTCTGCCGTTAGATTAATGGAGGTATTTAAAGGTAAGTTTTCATCAATTGAAGAGGCTTCAAAATATGCATATAAACCTCAAGCTATTGCTAATCGTGTTTATGCAGGAAAATTAGGGAATGGTCCTGAAAGTTCCGGAGACGGTTGGAAATTTAGAGGTAGAGGAATAATACAGATTACTCTATCAGATAATTATCGAGAAATTACAAAAGATTTAGGAATTGATTTTTTTAATAATCCTGATCTTTTACTACAACCTGAATATGCCGTAAAATCAGCCTTCTGGTTTTGGGATAAAAGAAAGCTGAATATTCTTGCAGATAATGCTTTAAATTTTAGGACTCTTACTTCTAAAATTAATACTGCATGTGATGGTTATGAAAAGCGTTTAATTCTATACAATACAGCATTAAAAGTTCTAACATGAAAAAAATTATATTCATCATTTTTCTCCTGTATATCTTCGTCTGTGAGTGTATAAAGAGGACAAACTAACTTAAAGAAACTTATATGAAAAATATCGGCTTCACAATTACTCTTTTGTTCCTGTTTAGCTGTGCTTCAGTCAAAAAAGTAACTGAAACAACAAAAGAGAGTCAGCTGCAGATATCGCACCTGGATAGTTCTGCTTCTACAATCAATTCCGGTAGTATACTTGAGTCGATTATCACAAGAATTGATTCGTCCCGGATAACTATTACAGATTACTCACTCCCTGACACAGCCGGACGGCAAAGTATTGTTCGTACTACTGTAATTGAGAATGCAATAAAGACTACACAAAAAGCTGTCAAAAAAGATTCCACAAAGGCAATTGCTGTGCAGATAGTTAAGGATTCAACTAGTCAGAAAAGTATTGAAAAAACAAAAGAAACACTAAATAAAAAGGTTGATAGTACAGGAAAATTTATATGGAAATTACTTGCTTATGCGGCCTTGGCAATTGCCGGGACATTTATAGGGAAGTGGATTAAAGGAAAGATTACAAATAACTAATTTAATCATAATTATCTTTTAATCTTTACTTTACTGTCTATATTTTGTTTCAATAACCAATAATTTACATTTACTATGAAGTAATGTTATACATTTTTTTAATTTGTAATATAATTTTGTTTTCTGATAGTAATAATTAAAATTATGAACATAAATGAAATTGAAGAATTAGTAGAATTTATTGCAGAAAAAAGAATTAAGCATGACATCAATTCAGGTGTAATTACATACGCTGATTCAATTTGCCAGTTAAAATATTACAAAACAGCTATGATGGATGTTTTGAATGATTTAAAAAATGGTAGTTAGAAAAAATCATAATTAGTTCTTTCCTTTTATCTACATGATTTAAAATATTCCTTCGTGATGTTTTATTAGCTCATTTGCTTCTTCGATATCATGAGGAGTATATATATCTGTCATAAGTAAAGTTGAGTGTCTTGCCTGGTCTCTCACTGCTAGTAAATCGGCGTTTGATTTAATCAAATCAGTAATACCTGTATCTTTCAAACTATAGAACTTATAGTTTCCAGGGAACTTTAAAGCTGGACGAATATATTGAGCCCAATAGTCGGTGAACTGTTTGTTCGAATGTTTCTTTATTCCCGGCTTCATGTTTTTGCCGAATAAGAAATAATCATCGTGATTTCTGAAAATATCTAAATCAATCATAAGCTTAATAACTTTGTCCGGGAGTGTTACCGTTCCATCTTTACGATTTTTCGATGAATAATCCGGAATAAACAGAGTCCCTCGTTTGATTGATATATGTTTTAGTTGAATGTATGACATCTCTTTCGGCCGGACAAAGCAATAGTATAGGATATAACAAGCAAGAAGAAAATGTTTGTTTCTCGGCTCGACATAATCTTTCAATCTCTCCATGTCAGATTCTTTGATGATAGAGCGGTTTTTCTTGCCTTTTTTCTTGCCTAATAACATTAACCCAGCTGATGGATCTCCTTCGATATATTGCTTTCCCTGCAGCCATTTTGAGAACCCTTTAATCCATAAAACATAATTATCTCTCGTTGTTCCGGAAAGACCTTGTTCAAGCCAAATCCAGTCAATAAATCTATTTACAAAATCAACATTGAGTTGATATATGTACTTCTTTACTGTTTTCTGAGAATTGTTAAAATCCATCAGGATTTTGCTCATTGAATAGTAACCTTTCACAGTTCTCTCTCTAATGTGATCATCCTGTAAAAGTCTATCAAGATATCTTCTGTAAGCAGCAATCGCATCTTCAAAAGTGGTGTATGAATTTTCAGATGCCAGGTTGATCCAGGGATTATACCCATTTATGAGTGCAGAATTTAATCTAGAGATGAGATCGTCTGCATATTCTTTTCGTTGTCGTGAGTTCTTGATTCTGTTTAGTTTAATTCTTTTACGGCGCATTTCACCTTTAGTCGGATCAAATGCATAAAAGCTTATAAACCATTCATTTCCTTTAACTAGTCGGGCAGGAGTATAGGCCCTAACATTGGCCTCGTAGATTTTTGAGTTTGAAAAAGTCATTTTTTTTTTGGGAGAAGATACTTGTGTATCAGCCCCTTCAAAAAATGATTGTGTCCCGGAACTGTCCCGGTGATTTGATAAAAAAAGCCCGTAAATATCTTTATTTAAGTTATTTACGGGCTTTTTAGTAGCGGAGACAGGATTTGGGAAATGTTTTCGTGTTCCTACAAATCCCTGATATTCAGGAGACGATTTTTTCGATTTAGTGTAATTATACATTTTACTGTCCCGTTTTTGTCCCGTTTTATTTTTCAAAAAAAATAAAACACACCTAAGTATGTAATAATTTATTTTTCAATTAATTAATCTCAATTTACAAGGTGTAATTAATAAAAATATTCTTCATATTGAATATGTCCTTTAATTTTCTTTGATTGAAAAATAGTTTTGAAATAAAAAATGAATTCAAATTCTTATATCCTAGTTGTTTCAATATTGATGATTTTTCTCCAAATTTTGATTCTAATTAAAAGTTTTTCTATTAAGAAAAAAAGGAAACACAAAATAGTAGAAAGAGGATGGCCAAAATTTCGTGCACCTCTTCCTCCTCCAATATTGGATAAGTGAGTTGAATTATTTTACATCGATTGGAGGTGGAGGTGGTGGAGTAAATACTGGCATACTATGAGTCTGACCACCTTCAGATGGTTGTTGAGGTGGGGACACCGGTGGAGTTTGTTGTTGATTCTCGTTGCTCATTTTTATTTTGTTTTAAATAATGAATTTCTAAATATTTCATTGTTCTATTTTCAGCAATATGTTTTAACCTTTTTGTTGGTTTAATTATGTTTTCATTCACAACATTCAATATCTCTTTTTCTGACTCTTTAATCTTATAAAACTCATTCTTCGCTTTACTTTCATCAATAGAGTTATCATTCAGGTTCATCCATAATTTATCTAACTTATTGAAATAACTGAAATAGAAATTATTGATTTTTATCATCCCTTTCAATTTCTCATCAGAAATAATATGTGGTTGAATGATTTTTAATATAGTCAATAATGTGGTAATGATGCATGCAATTACTGGGTAAACATCCCATATCTTCCATCCTACAATTCCTGAAGATGAGAATACTAAAATCCCAATTGTAGAATATTTCTTGAAAATTCTTGAGTTTTCTTCATATAATAATGCCAGTTCAATACTAAATCTAGATTGACATAATTCATTCCAAATTTTATCTCTCATTGCCCACTATGTTAAGTTCTTAATTACTATTTATTAAAAATTATAAGTTTCAATATTTATTAATCTTGTCATTAAGTCCTTTCCTTAATTATTTATGATTTATACTTTCGAAATAAAAACCATGAAACCAATTAAAGATATTATTAAAATGTCAAAAGAAGAATTAGCAACATTCCTAGCAGAGAATTGGGTTGTGATTAATAGGCAGCTTCCTACTGGTCGTGAGTATGAATATTACATGCAACATGACGAAGAATGGTTAAGAGGAGCTGCACTTGAATTAATTAGTAATTCTTAACACATTGAGTTAATTCATTTGTAACCTCAATGATGTTAATCAACTCTTTTGAAGATTCTGCTAATTCAATATGACTTTTTAGAATCTCAATTCTTGCTAGATTCTCTGTCGGGATTTTCTTAATTTTAAGGTATTTCTCCATTGCCTTAAGCATGTATTTCTTTGCCTGATCCAATTGCTTTTCAAAAGATCCATGCCATTTGATAAATGTTGTGTCTCCACTTTCAATTTGAACAAGATTTTGGATAATTGAACAATGCATTCCAGGTTTAGAATTATCTGAGTTTCTAAATGCTCTGAGCATGAATATTTCATAATTCATACCGTCTTTATAGCTTTCTATACTTTTTACCATAATCGAAATAATATTTTGTTGCCTTAAGATTATAATCTAATAAAGAAAATTAAGGTTGGATAAATAATGTATTGACTTTTATTTATTTTTGGGTACTGGTGTAATCGAAGGAGTTGGGGTTGGAGTTGGAGTTGGAGTTGGAGTTGGGGTTGGAGTTGGAGTTGGGGTTGATGGTTGCGGAGTTGTTGTTTCAGTAGTTGTTGTTTCAGTAGTTGTATATATTGAAAGATTGTCTAATTGCCTTATTAGATTAAAATATTTACATGGAAAATCAAAGAATTCAGTGAACCCCATATTCATAAAATTAAATTTGTGAAATTCCTTTTTTTCTTCTTTTATATCATCTACTTTTCTAGTATCAGGATATATTTTTTTTGCAGTGTAATTTGCAAAACTTATGAAATCTGGCCTCCTATAATATTCATCTTCAAATGCAGCAATATTATTTTTGTTACTTTTTGCAATTTCCACATATTCTTCAAATTGATCTGATTTAATAACTATTGGTTTTGATGACATATAATCCTGATATTCTGTCATGTAAATTTTCTTTTCACTTAAATCTGTATAGCATGCTTGAATTTTTGATGCTTCTCTTATAAAAATTAATTCTAGTTCTTGCTTTTCAGCAAGTGAATTACATATTACCCATTTTGTCCATTCGTCATTTTCCCATCCTTCTAATTGAAATCTAACTAATATATTGAGAGCAGAATGTTTTGAACCATTTGTCACATACCATGATGGAATTGAAGGAATTTTTTTAGACTGATTTGAAACAAAAAATAATATTGGCTTTAAAAGTAATTCTCCATTCCGCCTATTGTAATCAAAAGCTAAATAGGATATTAAACCAATCAATATTAAACTCGCAAGATTTATGAAAGCACTTATATAGGTAGAAAAATTTGCCCATTCTTGTGATTTAAATGTTAGAGGTCCATTGAAATGTGAAAAATATAAACTTAGTGCAAAAGCATTTAATGAAAAAACTATCAAAATCAAACTTATGATAGCCAAATTTTTTTTTATAAAATTCATATATTAGAATTTTGACTCAACTAAGTTATATCTCCCAAAAACTACCCTACATCGGCACATTCTGCATCGTTGCCCCTGTGGACAACCCCGCCGTTTTTTGCCTCAACCAGGAGCAGATTAGTTTTAACAAGGTTCTTTATCACAGCATCCTTCTCTTCAATCTCTTTCCTTAATTTCTCACATTTTTTCTTCAGCTCCTCACAAATATCAAATAAATGTTGTTGATCCTCCGGCATTAGCGTTCCTGTTTCCTTTAGCATTTTTCCGTTGCCTGTAACTAACCATTCAATTGAAATATCTTGATAAGCGTTAATTATATTTAACAATTTATCACTTGATATTTCTGAATCTTTAGCTAAAAATGATGCAGAAGCATTGATTTTTCGGCAAAATTCTCTCTTACTAATATCCTTGTTATCAATATATTGTTTTATTCTATCCTGAATTTTGCTCATAACTGTTAAAAATATACTACAATTTTCTTTGTAGTGTTGAATATATTTATCACTTTTGTAACTGTAACCTCTAATGTAACCGCTAATGTCACCTGTTTTTAACAATGAAAGATAATAAAAATATAGAATTAACATTCGGAGAGAGCAAATTACTTGCAAAAAGGTTTAAGACTACTCCTGGTAATGTTCGCAATATTTTGCATCGTTATCGCAAAGGTGTAAATCTCCGTGGGGATATTTCTTCCAAAATCATTAGACACATATTGAAAAATAATACAAGGCAGGGGGCGTGATTTAGTAGCACGCCGGGAGATTGGCTCATCTCTCGTAGTTCCCTGCCTTTTTTAATTAATTACTACTATGTTACTTAATACTACTATTATGAATCAATTTCAAAAAGCTCTAACAGTAGCGTTAGAGGCACACTCCGGGGGGCTGGAGTTCATTTCAAAAGGCATCAATCGTGTAAGACCTGTTTTTAGGGGTAAGGTATTTGAAAATTATGCTGATTTACCCCGTGAAGCAAGATTTGCAGTTGCAAGGGTTCTCTCTTCTTATCCGGATGTTTATAATTCTCTACGGGAGAAGTATGATGTTTTAGAAACTGAAGAGCGTATGGCCTGGTGTTTCTTTGGTGCATTCGATGGAAATATTGACATCATGGTTGATTCACCCAGAAAGGCTCGAATTGAAATTGCTTCTCATTGTCAGACTTGTCAATACGAAAAGCCATTTTGCTGTAAGACAATTGCAAACCTTACTCCTCGACAACAGGAATGTTTTATCCTTATGAGAGAGGGTTTGACTGACAAAGAGGTTGCAATGAAACTAGGGATTTCTTCCTGTACAGTAATCAAGCACATGAACAATGCTGTTGAACGTTTCCGGGATATCACCGGCAGAAGGGTTACAAGACAATACATCATTTCACAACTTCAAACTGCCGGACTATGAAATACAACATTCATCAAACAGTCATTTTCATAGATGAAAATCAACTTCAAGAAGGAGTTATCATTCGTATTCAACCCTCCGATAACACACAGCCTTCCTATGTCATTTTGTTCTCTGATCCTGATGGGAATGTTTTTACTTCAGTCGCTGATGAAGAAGATATTTTCGTAGATCAGTCATCAGCTTTTGAATACATTTTCTCAGTATTAAAAGAGACAAAAGCTAGATATATGGTAAAAGAATTTCTTCAAAACATAAGCATAAGAGACTATCTGCAAGGGGTATCTCTTATCGAATTATTAAAACATAAAAACTTACTTAATGTAGCACCTGCTAATAATAACGAATCTATTTACGTAGAAAATAAATATCAAAGACTATGAAAAATACAATAAAAAGAATGGAAGCACTTCAGGAATCACTTGAAGAACTTATTGCTAAACGTGAGGAACAATTTGATAATCGTTCAGAAAAATGGCAAGATTCAGAAAAGGGTGAAGAATATCAAGAACGAACAGACAGATTGCAAGAAATGCTTGACGAATTGATTGATTGGCAAACAGAGTTAGGAGATATTTAATTATTTATCTAAAAGAGACGAAAATGAAATACTACTATTTTATACGGTTTATATCAAATAGAAATTGTCGTAACACTCTTGAAAAGGATCTATATGAATTCTTTAAGAAGTACAATAGCAGGGTTATTGAGGTTGCTATTCTTGATGATTTTTTTGGATTTCTCGAGAAGGCTGTTTCAGACTTTAACTTCAAGAATCCTCGCTGCAAGATGTATGGTTGCAACATGAGTAATGACAACTATGATTCATC